>CAMQTJ010000038.1 GCA_947037125.1 uncultured Holdemania sp. | reverse complement strand
GCCTTCCAAGCTGACTACGTGGGTTCGATTCCCATCATCCGCTCCAATTATAAAACTAACACTTACTTTGGTAAGTGTTTTTTTATGGAAATTTCAAATGTTTAATATCAATTTAATTTATTGCTTATATTTTATTGTGGTATTATAATGATAAAATAGAGAGCCAAATTATTAATAAGGAGTATTTATGGGAAATAAAAACAGAAGCAAGTATAGTTTATTGTTTGGCGTTTTTAGTCAAATAATAATGATTGTCATTGGTCTTATAATTCCTAGAATGTACGTTATTAATTATGGACAAGATGTACATGGTATATTAACAACAGTACAACAATTATTTTGTTATATTGCATTAATAGAAGCTGGTATTGGTGTTAGTGCATTGCAATCGCTTTATAAATATTTATCAATAAATGATAAGAATGGTATTAATGGTATTTTATCTGCTACAAATATATACTATAAAAAAGCAGGGAAATTATATTTTATTATATTAATTATAGTTTCATTACTATTTCCGATAATAGTTAAAAGTTCTGTTCCGTATTATGTTATATTATTAGTTATTTTCTTTTCAGGTATTGCGAATGCATTTAGTTTTTATTATTATTCTAAATATTTGATTTTAATGAGGGCTGAAGGAAAAAATTACTTAATATCAATGATAAATTTAGTTGTGTTCATTTTGAATAACTTAGCTAAGATTTTATTATTGTCTTTACAAGTTGATATTTATTTAGTTATGATGATTTGTTCTTTTATTACAATATCACAAATGTTATATATTAATTATTATGTTAAAAAAAATTATGAATGGATTGATTTAACCGTGCCACCAAACAACTCTGCTTTTAAAGAATCAAAACATGTATTAATACATCAAATTTCTTCGCTTGTTTTAAATAATACTGATGTTTTTGTTATTTCGATTTTTTGTGATATTAAACTTGTGAGTATATATGGAATTTATAAATTGTTTATGGTTAATATTACGACGTTAATATTTCAAATTAAAAATAGTATTTCATTTTATCTTGGACAAACATTTAGTGGCGATATAAATAAATATAAAAAACTTATAGATATATATAACACTTATTATACAGCGATAGTATTTTCCATATTTTCTTGTGTATCAGTAGTTTTTTTACCTTTTCTTACAATATATACAAATGGGATGAATGGTAATTATGTTGATAGGCATTTAATGATGTTATTTATTGTTATAGAACTTATTTTAGCAACCCGTGATTCAATGTTGATTACAATTGATTTTGCACAACATTTTAAAAAAACTTTGTGGCGTTCACTAGTAGAATCATTTATAAATTTAACTGTCTCACTAGTTTTAGTTTCACAATATGGCTTATATGGAGTTTTGTATGGAACTATAATAGCTTTAACTTTACGTACATTTGATATATTAATTTATTCTAATAAAAGAATTTTAAATAGAAGTTGCTTTTTTTCTTTTAAAATTTTAATAACTAACTTTTTTGTGTTTATATGTCTTTACTTTATTTTTAATAAGATTGCACTTAACATTGATAGTTTATTAGAGATTATGTTTTTTGGTTTTGTTATATTGTGTTTTAATTTAATTACTTATTTTAGTATCAATACTTTATTAAATATTAAACAGAGTAAATATTTAATAAAAGAAATGTTTTATCGTAAATAAGACTATTAATTCATTTTGATAACTCTATTAATTCAAACTGTTTAAAAACGTATTATAATATAGTTTTAAGCGTGTTTATTAATGGTGTTGATATAATGTGCAAGATATTGTTTAAAAGCCGTGAATGTAGTTGTTTTAGTTTTATTGCTGTATATTATCAAAAAATTATAATATTGTTTAACAGGTATTAAAAATATGTTATATTATAAGGGAATTATAGGGATAGGACATGAAATGAGGGTTTTATGTTCAAGTGTTTGGTATTTCAAAATGCGAAAAGTTTTAAGTTTCATGATATTGTTTGTGATAATTATGAGGTTAGTATAGAAGTTAATTATCAAGAATGTTTAAAAAAAATATCTGATTCAATTGTTGATGTTTTCATAGTAGATATTTCAAATGGTACAAATGATTGTGAGTTATTACTTAATATTATTAAATGTTGTAAGAAAAATGAAACTAGCGTAATTTGCTGTATTGATCAACTTAATAATAATGATTTTATTATTACCAATGATTTATATCAGGCGGCGGATTGTTTTATTAAATCGTATAACGTTGATTTAATCATTAAAACATTAATAAATCTTGATTTGGGCAAGAAAGATACTGTTAAGAATGATGATATAGATGTCGTTAATCAATTGTTGTATCAATTAGGTATTTCTAATTCAGTAAATGGTTTTTATTATTTACAAGCTGCTATTAAAATGTGCTTAAAAAACAAAAAATTATTAAAAGGTTTTAATTATGGATTATATCAAAATATCGCCTTTGATTTTAACACAACCCCAAGTGCGGTTGAAAAGGCAATAAGAAAAAGTATCGAAAATGCTTTTAATTTATCAAATGCTTCAAGTTTTATTTATTGCTTTTTTAAAGATATAATAAATAATGATAAGGCTAAAGCAACTAATCGTCAGTTTATTTTAATGTGTGTTCAACATTTAAAATAGCATATTTATATATTCCGATAGATTTGATATGAGTATTACTTAAGTGTAATGCTTTTTATTTATAATATTTATAAAGTAAAAATTATAAATAAAAAAAGAATCTATTATGATTCTTTAAAATACTCAATTAAGAATTTATATATTCCATTATTATCATTAGTATCACATGTGAAATTAGCTGAATGTTTTACATTTTTATTACTGTTTTTCATGGCAACTGAAATATTTGCGAATTTTAACATTGAAATATCATTTTCTCCATCCCCAAAACAAATAATATTATTAGGTGAAATATTTAATTCTTCACTAATTTTTTTTAATGCAGTACCTTTTGATATTCCACTGTTTACTGCTTCTAACCATATTTCATTAACAAAAAATAAATTTAGATTTGGATATTCTTTTTTAAGTATTTCGCTAAATCTTTTTAAATTTTTAGGTGTCGAACTGAAACATATTTTTGGAATATCGTCATTAATGTGGTTTTTAATGTTGATAATGTGCTTTTGTATAAAATTATCATTTTGACGTGATATCCAATGTCTTTTTCGAATAAAATTAATTAAAATAGAAAAAGGTAGTAATCTTTTTGATGAAACAAGATAAGTTGTATTTTCAAGAATAATATTACACATAATATTATTCTTTTTTGCTATATTTATAATTTTATTAACATTGTCTAGTGAAAGTCTTGGATATTCAAAAATAATATTATTTTTGAAATCATTTATAAATTGACCGTTAACTCCAATAAAGTAATTTTTATTTTCAATTAGTTTAAGTTTAGCGATTGCATTTTTTGAACTAGATTGATTTCGGCCGGTGTTAATGATAACTATGTGTCCTTTTAATTGGAGCTCAATTAAATAATTTGCAAGAATATCATTAATTTCTCCGCGGCTATTTAAAAGTGTACCATCTAAATCTATTGAGATTATCTTCAAAGTATTCTCTCCTTTACACGTGTGAAGTCAAAATAAAAAAAGAACAATAGTTCTTAATTTGACATTTTGAATTTGTAAATAAATTTACCTACTATTTGATCTTTGTGAATAACACCGACATCATTTGACCTACTATCAATCGAATCACTACGATTATCTCCTAAAACGAAAAATTCATCATCATTAAGTGTGATGTTAGAATTCATGTCGATAGGTTCCGTCTTACCTTGTGTTATCCAACTTTCTTTTAATAAACGTTCATCTATATAAATTTGATTATCTATAATTTCTACTGATTCAGTCCCGACTGCGATTACTCTTTTTATTGAAAAAGTATCTTTGCTATCATCTTTAAATATAATAATATCACCAATTTCAAAATCATCATCTAGTCGATTATAAAAAATAAAATCTCCTTTAGAAAAATTTGGCATCATTGATTCTTGATCCATGCAAGTTACACCAATAAAATACGTGAATATTATGTATATTAAAATTGGCAATATACTGATAAATATAATTTTTTTAAGTGTTGAAAATAAAGTGTTTAACACTGATGGGGAATCCTTTTTTGCATTTTTTATTTGTTCATCTAATTCGATTAGGTCATATAAATTATTCATTGTCGAATAAGTTTTCCTTTAAGTCATTAGGAGCATTAGTAATTGTTTCTTTTAAACTTTGTAAAGTATCACTGATATGATTTTCAAAAGCTTGATAATCATTAATTAATGACGCTAAATGTGAACGTTTTTCTTGGTATTCTTTCTCAAGTTTACTACTAATTTCAATTTTTTCTTTATAACAATTTTTCATAATCGTAGCAGCATTTAATTTTGCCTCGTATATCATTCGATCGCATTTCTCGCTTGTGTCTTTAATTAATTTATTAGAATATGCTTCAGTCTTGTTTTCTTGACGTGATATTTCGTTAAACTTATCGATATATTCTTTTAAAGCGATATCTTTTGAGACTATTTTAGAGCTTAAAAGTTCATTATATTCTATAAGGCTAATATTTTTTTCTTTTAAAGCTTCACAACTATTTTCTATTTGTGTGTTTTTCTCAATCATATTAACATTTTTTTCTATCTGTATGTTTAATGAATGGTTCATTGTTTCAATTTCATCATTTTGACTTTCGACTAAATCTTTAATTTTTAACAAAACTTCCTCTTTATTAAAACCACCGAACTTTACAGTTTTAAAATAGTAATTGTCTGACATAATAAACCTCCAATAGTTAAAATTATTCATATTCATTATAAGCTATTATTTCTTAAGTGTCTATTTACTTTTTACTTAATTAATAAAATTATTAATAATTATGAATTTATTTAATTGTATAATAATTCATACATTAATTATTATACTTCAAAAGTAACAATAGCATATAATATTTTATATAACATATATGTTTGTAATGAATTTATTTCTTAATGTTTAAAATTATTATAGTGAATCTATATAATTTTAAATTTCTATTAAAATAATGATATTTATGATAAATGGATAGTTTTTCTTTATAATAATCGAATTAACTGTTAATATTATTGTAGGTGATAATATGATAGAAGAAAAAAAAGACAATGAATTAGATGAGTGGATTTACCAAGCAATGCAAATTCATTTACCAAGATGGTCACAGTTACCAGAACTTGATTTATATATGGATCAAGTTATTACATATGTTGAGAAATATTTAGGAATCTTTTTTGTTAATAATAACGAAAAAATGCTTACTAAATCAATGGTTAATAATTATGTGAAACTTAATTTAATACCTCAACCGGTTAAAAAAAAGTATTCTAAAAGACATGTTGCTTATTTAATTGCTATAACAATATTAAAACAAATTGTTACAATTAAGGAAGTCAAAGATGGAATACAAAATCAAGCTTATTATCAAGGTGAAAAGCATGCATATAATTATTTTGTAGAAGAGATGGAAAGGGCTGTTTTTTCAGTATGTAAACAAATAGATCCATCTATTGAGTTTGATTGTTGTGAGGTGCAAGTTGAAAAATATGAAATTGCACTTAAAATGGCAACAAAAGCTGTGGCATGTAAAATAGTGACAGAAAAAATAATTCAAATTCAGTTGAAAACAAATGATCATAATTAAATATTTTTAAAATTATTTTAAATTATCATTTATAAGTGCATAACTATTAAATATAAGTGCATGAAATTATGATGTAATTGAATTATTTTGTTTTGGGTAAATATACTAAAGAAGAATAATCTGAAAGATGAATTTGATCGTTTTTTTATTCAATGATATTTATGGGGTAATAAAAATAATAATTTGTCTTAAATTTTTGGATTGTTATAATTGTTTTAGTTAATTTTTTGAGTAAAAATTGATTGAAAAATTTATTATTAAATAAAGTAAGTTATAAAAGCTAAAATAGCTAGGGAGTAAATTATGGGGAATAAAACAAATTATTGTGATAAATGTATTGATCTTATAGTGTCAAGGGGGGTCTCACTTGATGAAATTTGTGATTGTGTAATGTTACTTCAAGAAAAATATAATCCGGGAATTACTCGTAAAACAGTGGATGAGGTTATAATGTCTGTTTTGAATAAAAGAGAAGTTCAAAATGCAATCTTAACAGGAATTTGTTTGGATATTGCAGCTGATAAAAATGTATTAGAATCAAAAGACTTAACAGAGATACTAGTTAATGATAACTCTTTATACGGAGTTGATGAAGTATTGGCTTATGGTATATGTAATTTATATGGTTCAATTGCCCTAACAAATTATGGTTATATTGATCGTTTAAAGCCACTTGTGATTGGAAGATTAAACGAAGATCATAATAGTCAATGTAATACATTTCTAGATGATATAATTGGAGCGATAGCAGCTGCTGCTGCAAGTAAAATTGCTCATAGTGATGATGGTGATAAAGTATGATTAAAAATATTATAACAAGAAAAGAATTTGGGCAAATATTAGCTGATAATGGTATTGGGGCTGGGATGATAATTGAAGCATATATACAACTAGACAAATGTGATTATGTAATTGGCGGAGCAAAAACTATTATCGAGGAAATAATGAATGCCATTGGTTATACAGGTACTATGGTAATGAATATTAAATCTGCAACTAATTATGAGCCTTCTTATTGGAAAAATCTTGGTCAAAATTTAGATATGGCTAAAGTGATTAGAAAAGATATGCCAATTTATTCTAAAAAAGAAAGTGATAGTTATTGGCAAAGTGATGTTACAAATCATTTTAAAAGCTATGATGGTGTTATTTTCTCTAATCATCCTGCAAATGCATTTGTTGCTTGGGGTAAATATGCGAAATTTTTATGTAATCGTCAATCTATTCATTTTGCATTATCGGAAGAAAGTTGTTGTGCAAGGCTATATGAATTAAGAGCTAGTACATTACTTATTGGTTGTGATTACAGTGAAGTTGCTTCTTTGAATCTTGCGCAATATCGTAGTGATACATCTCCAATTATGCTAAACGGATCTGTTATAGAAAACGCGGGAAGTAGAACATGGAAAAAGTATCTAGATCTAAATCTTGATTGTGTAAAATTAAATGATGTGGGTAAAATATTAGAAAGTAAAAAGCATTCAAAAATATTTTATGTTGGACAAACTAAATGTTGTCTTTATCGATGTGACTTAGGAGTTGATATTGCATTAAAATATTTTGAAACAAATTCATTACTTAGTAAATATAAATAATACATTAAAATCTCTTATATTATTCAATACATGTTTGTTGTTTATATGTAAGATTTTTTTATTTTAATTATAATATAATTTGTTTATTTAATGATTTTGTAAATTATATATAAAAAGACGATTGAATTATGTGTAATCGTCTTTTTATATCTTGATTTTTATTTTTTTAAAAATATAAATCTAATATACTTTATTTATGTCTTAAAATATTTGTTCGAATAGTAATGAAATTTTTTCGAAGTTTTCTAAATCGTTTTGTGTAAATCTATTTAATGTATATGAATCTATATCTAAAACAGCAACTATACAATTATTTTTGAATATGTTAATAACAATTTCACTATTTGCACCACTATCACAGGCAATATGCCCCTTAAACTTATGAGTTTCATTTACTAATTGATTATTTTTAGTTGTGACAGCTGCTCCACAAATGCCTTTATTCAGCGAAATATTTGTGCAAGCCACTTTACCTTGGAAAGGTCCTAAAATTAATTCGTTATTTTTTATAAGATAAAAACCTACCCAACTAATATCATCGACTGATTGTTTAATTAAGGCACTAGCGTTGGCAAGATTTGATATAAAATCACCATTTTCATCTATTAATGCATTCATTTGTTCGTGTAATAAATTGTAGTCCATAAAGTTTACCTCTTTTTCTATACATTTGATTATATAAGATGTATAATAATAATGTCAAGACAGGGGAACTTTTATAGTTGAGATGCCAAATAGGCAAAACCCTTATGACCTGATCAAGTTAAAGCTTGCGTAGGGAGTCTATCTTTTTAGATTTTTTGCGCCTCAAGAAACTATGGAGGTGTTTTTTTTATGAGAAAAAGTGAAACGTATGATTTAGTTTTAATTGCAATGTATGCATCAATGTTTGTGGTAGTTGATTATGTAACAAATATTTCAATTCCTGGTATGGTTAACGGCGGTTCTTTTGGTATTTCAACAATAATTATTTTGTTGGCTAGTTATCAATTAGGTTGGAAAAAAGGATTAAGTGTTGCTATGTTAACGATTCCTTTAGGATTTCTTACTGGTGAAATGCATATTGCCGGATTTCCAGGGCTAATGTTGGATTATGTAATACCTTTTGGAGCTTATGGACTAGCTTCATTATTTCCTAATTATAAAATGTTTTATAGTGGAGTTTTAATTACCAGTGTAATCAGATTTATTTCTCACACTATTGCAGGAATGGTATTGTGGGCAACTCCATTATGGGCTTCAATGCAATATCAAGCTACTTATATGATCCCTACTACAATTGTTGGTATGATATTTGTTCCAATTTGTTATAAAGCATTAAAAAAAGTAGTAAAGAACTAAGTAAATAATTGACACTGATATTAAGAGAAGTAATAAAGCTTTTTAATATGAGTGTTTTTTTATTGGAGTTTTTCATACAATAAATTTTATTAAGTTAAATCTTGCTGCTTATCTGTTATATATAATATTTAGTAATGTATACTTTAATAATGTTGATGTGTGGATATAAAAAAAAGGTTCTTTAATTAAGAACCTTTTTTTTATAAAATAATGATAACTAATAAAGCAAGTGTAATTGATAATATAGAAGTAATTATTGAACGAGTTTGATTATAACTGTACGAAATAATCAAAGTAATAATAAAAGATGAGAAAAATATAAATAAAGCAATAACAATATTAAACGGATTCATTACCACACAATTTGATAATGTCATAAATAGCGCTGTAAAGATTGCGGAAGATAATATAATTAATAATGGATTGCTCTTGTAAGATAAATCATCTGTTAATAATTTAAATGTTAAATTAATTACTATTGCATAACTTAAAGTATATGAACATATAATAGCTAATGTATGAATTTTATAATCTGATAATATTTGCATATCTAAAATAGTAATATTTGTAGATAGTATATTTTCACATAATATAAATAGACCTATTATTACAAATGATGTAGCAATAACATATAGTGAAGAGTCAATAATATTTTTACGAAATCTTTTTAGGTGCAAGTTAAGTAAACGATTATTTGTGATTACTAATATGAAAGCTACACTGTTAACTATTAATGTGCTTGATATTGGTGTAGAACTAACAAATTGATTCATGAAAATAACCATTGCTGGTATAAGAAAAGATAATGTTAAGCAAATGAATATTTTTGCTTTAGATTTTAATGTTTTAGTTTGCATAAAGATCTCCCTATATTCATTTTAAAGCATAAAGATAAAAATGTCGAACATAATATTTTTTAGGACATTGGAATTTTGTGGTTATAAGGAATTAGGAGGATTAATAAAATGGATAAAAGTCTTACATTTAAGCAACAAGATGAAATAGTTAATTACATAATAAGGTTATATAAAAAAGCTGACAGCAGGATAAAGTTAGAAGAAATGATAAAAAGTGATGAAAAGAGTAGAAATATTAGTAAAAATGATTTAATAATGATTAAAATTGTAAGTGATGCTTTATTTGAATTGAATGAAGATTATCAAAGAATTATCCGAAATGACTATATTGTTAAGCAAAAACCAATCTGGATTTATGATTATTATACTAAAAGTACTTATTATAGATTAAAGCATAAAGCAATTGAAGAATTTTTACATTGCTTGAACGCCTAAAAAATGTTAAAATTTTAAAGAGGTGATAACATGGATTATAATAAATTATTAACGATGCTTATTAGTAAAAAAATGAAAAGAAAGATTGCGATACAACCAAATTCTACATTTGTTGAATTAGGAGTGGATTCAATAGATGTTGTAGATATTTTTTTGAACCTTGAAAATCAATTAAATATTACTTTTCATGATACTCATATGGCTGATGTTAATTGTGTTCAAGATGTTATCAATTTAATTAATCAAACATTAGGAGGAAATAAAATGTTAAAAGGTATTGCGGCATCATCAGGTTTTGCGATTGCAAAAGTTTATAAATTAGAACAACCAGTTTTAAGTATTACTAAAGTTGAAGCAGTTGCTAGTGAAGAAATTGAAAAATTAAATCGTGCACACGCAAAGACTATTACTGATATTGAACTTGTTAAAGAAAGAGCAACAGGAAAATTATCTGATGAAGATTTAGCTATTTTTGATGCTCATTTAATGATGGTTAGTGATCCAGAATTATTAGGTCAAATCGAAGAAATGATCAAAAATGAAAACTGTAATGCTGAGCATGCAACAGAAGTTGTAGCAAACATGATGATTTCAATGTTTGAATCAATGGAGAACGATTATTTTAAAGAAAGAGCTGCGGATGTTAAAGACGTTACTTTTAGATTAAAATGTAATATTTGTAATGTTAATATTCCAGATTTAACAACAATTAGTGAAGAAGTAGTTATCGTTGCGGAAGATTTAACTCCAAGTGATACTGCTCAATTAAATAAACAATATACATTAGGTTTTGCAACATCTACAGGTGGTAGAACATCACATAGTGCAATCATGGCAAGAAGTCTTGAAATTCCTGCTGTTGTTGGTGCTGCTGAAGTTATGAAAACTGCAAAACATGGTGATGCAATTATTCTTGATGCAGTTGAAGGATTAATTTACTTAAATCCAACAAGTGAATTAATTGAAGAATACAAAGCAAAACAAGTTGCTTTTTTAGAAGAAAAAGAATTATTGAAAGTTATGAAAGATGCTAAAAGTGTTACACTTGATGGACATGAAGTTGAATTAGCTGGTAATATCGGTACACCAAAAGATGTTAACGGAGTATTAGTTAACGGTGGTGAGGGTGTTGGTCTTTATCGTACAGAATTTTTATATATGGATAATGATACTGACTTCCCAACTGAAGAAGAGCAATTTGTAGCTTATAGTACTGTATTAAAAGATATGGGTGATCGTAAAGTAGTTGTAAGAACACTTGATATTGGTGGAGATAAGAAATTAAATTACTTTGAATTCCCAGAAGAAATGAATCCTTTCTTAGGATACCGTGCAATTCGTTTATGTTTAGATCGTACTGATATTTTTAGAACTCAATTAAGGGCTTTAATTCGTTCATCAGTTTATGGGAAACTATGCATCATGTTCCCTATGATTGCAACAATACAAGAATTTAAAGATGCTAAAGCGATTTTTGAAGATGAAAAAGCTAAATTAATTGCTGAAGGTGTAGCTGTTTCAGATAAAATTGAAGTAGGTATGATGGTTGAAATTCCAGCTGCTGCAATTTTAGCAGATCAATTTGCAAAATATGCTGATTTCTTTTCAATTGGTACAAACGATTTAATCCAATATTCTATGGCTGCTGACCGTATGTCTGAAAAAGTTTCTTACTTATATCAACCATTAAATCCATCTTTATTACGTTTAATCAAATTAACAATTGATGGAGCTCATAAAGAAAATAAATGGTGTGGTATGTGTGGAGAAATGGCAGGGGATCAACTTGCTGCTCCAGTTTTACTAGGTTTAGGTCTTGATGAATTCTCAATGTCTGCTACATCTATTTTACAAACAAGAAAACTAATTAGATCTTTAAGTAAAAAAGATATGGAAGAATTAGCACAAAAAGCAATTATGTGTGATGTTGAAGCTGAAGTTATTGAATTAGTAAAGAATCACTTAAATTAAAACTGTAAGGGTGTGAAAACACCCTTTAATTTTCAAGGAGATAAAATTATATGAAAAAAATACTATTTATATCATCAACAGGTGGTCACTTAACAGAACTTTTACAATTGAATTCAATGTTTGAAAAATATGAATATCACCTTGTAACTGAAAAAACTAAATCAAATACTAATTTAAAAGATAAATATAATAAGAAAATTGATTTCTTATTATATGGTACTAAGCAACATTTGATAAAGTATTTATTTATTTTTGCACTTAATTGGTTAAAATCATTATTTATCTTTTTGAAAGTTAAACCGGATTTTATTATTACAACAGGTACTCATACAGCAGTGCCAATGTGTTATATAGCTCATTTTTTTAAGAAAAAAGTAATTTATATAGAGACTTTCGCAAATAGTCAAACTCCAACAAAGGCAGGTAAAATGATATATCCTATAGCGGATTTATTTGTCGTGCAATGGGAAAGTATGCTTAAGCATTATCCTAATGCAGTATATGGAGGGTGGATATTTTAATGATATTAGTAAGTCTAGGAACACAAGATAAGCAGTTTACAAGATTATTAGATATGATTCAAAAACTTATTGATGATAAAATTATTAATGAAGAAGTTATTGTTCAAGCAGGATACACTAAGTATAAATCAGAAAACATGCAAATATTTGATTATGTATGTATGGAAAAATTTAATTCATTATTAAATCAATGTGACTTATTAATTACTCATGGTGGTGTGGGTACCATTATGTCGGCTTTAAAAATAAAAAAACCAGTAATCGCATGTGCAAGACTTAGTAAATACCATGAGCATCACAATGACCATCAGTGTGAAATAATTAATAGTTTTAGTGATAGTGGTTATCTAATAAAATGTGATGATCAAAATGATTTAAAACATTGTTTAATTCAGGTTAAACAGATTGAAATGAAAGATGTTGTTTCGAATAATCTAAATTTTATAAAATTATTAGAAAAATATATTGGTGAATAATTTGATATTAATTAGTGATTACGATGGAACTATAAAGCAAAATAATTTAGTTACGAAAACTTTTATCGATTGTGTAGATAAATTTAGAAGTGAAAGAAATATCTTTGGAATAAGTAGTGGTAGAAGTATAACTTCATTACTTAATGATGTTAATAATTACGGTATAAAATATGACTTTTTAATTGGATGTAATGGTACAATAGGAATAAATAATGAAGGTGTTATATTATTTGAAGATTATATTAATTTTGAAGATGTCATGAAGTTAATCGATATTTTAAAAGAGGAACAGATCGAAGCGATGTTTGTTTCGGATGGTTTTGATAGTGTTCCATATTTTTCTCACAATTTATTGGACGATAGTTTTTTGAAGAATTTATGTAATGATGATAATAATATAACTAAAATAATGAAGTTTAAAAAAATTTCAACTGTCATAATTAAGTTTGATGTTAATAGCCATCATGAATTAATTGGTAATACAGTTGCAAATATAAGCAATAATATTGAATATTATGCAAATATGAATTATATTGATATAGTACCTAAAGGAAATAGTAAGGCAAGCGGAATTGAAAAAGTTATGAACAACTATCAAAATGAAAAGATATTTGTTATTGGTGACGATTATAATGATCTATCAATGATAAATAAATTTAATGGTTTTGCTATTACTAATAGTCCTAAAGAAGTTTTAGATGCAGCAAGTAAATTATTTGATAATGTAGAAGATTGTCTTAAGTTTATTATGGAGGATAACAATGATCAAAAGTAACAGAATGAAAAAAGAATTTAATATTATTGGTATGATTTTATGTGTTGTAGTCTTTTTAACATATATGTATCCAACAGTAGTAGAGTATATTAATGATAATTATAGTAATTTTATCAATATATTTTCTTATGGATTTATTGATAACTGTATATTAATTATATCTGCACTTATAACCTACCTTTTACCCATTTTATTTTTTGCTCCACTACTTTATATTAATGTGTTTCATACAAAGGATGGAGGAAACACTCAGTTAATTAATGTATTTGGATTTATTGTAGTTGGGATAGGTATTTATCTGATTGGTAATGCATTAAATAGCGGAATTATTTTTATGTTTAATTCTCAAGATATGTATAACATTCCGATTAATGAATCTTTATTGAGTAATTTCTTCGAGGTTAAATTTACTTATTTTATTTATATGTATTTATTGTACCCAGTTCTACAAGAATTACTATTCAGATCAGTAATTTTAAAAACACTAAATCGCTATGGTAATTATTTTTCAATTATAATATCATCGATTATGTTTGCGGTTATTGTAGGGCGTCTTCAAACTTTTATTCCTATGTTTATGATGGGTTGTTTTTTAGCGGTAATATCATTGTACAATAAAAATATATCTACAGTTTTATTTGTTAGAATTGGGATAGAATTATTTATATTCTCTGAGATGTTTTTTCCAAGTAGTTCATTTGTTTTTGGAATTATAACTTTATTAATTTACGCTTTAAGTGGATTGTTTATATACAAAAATCGTAGTAGACAAATTGTTATGAGAGATGATGAAAATCAAAGTTATGTAGTTAGAACTTTTTTTAAGTCATTTATGGTAATTGTAAGTATAATATTATTTTTTGTATTATTTAAGTTTCCATTCGTAATAGATAAATTTATCAATTTTATATCACAATATATATAAACTATATTTAAATCATAGATTTTTAGTAATGGAATTATTGAGGTTTATATATATATAAATTACTGAAATTATAAAAATTTGCTATATTACATTGCAATATTGTTCTAAATAAGGTAAACTTATTTAGTAATCCCCGAATGGCGAAATTGGTAGACGCAAACGACTCAAACTCGTTCGGTAGTGATACTGTGCCGGTTCAAATCCGGCTTCGGGGACCAAATTAATAAGCAAAAAGTCTTTAAATAAAGGCTTTTTTTGTGTTTTTATGTGGCTTGCCGGAAAACTCACCGTTTTTCGTTCGTTTTTCGTTTTTTTTAGAGCATCCTTATAAAACTGAACTTTTTTATTGTTTATGGTTTAATCATTAATACACGAACATATTTAATTAAGTAAATATCTCTAATATTAATAAATTCATTTTATATATTATGAGAAAATTTATTTTATTAAAATATTAGTATAATAATGATATAGAGAATTAACGATATTATAGTCTAAATTTAATTTGCTATCATATAATAAACGGGTGATAAAATGTACAACTTTGCAGCAGGACCGTCGAATATTGATGATGATATATTAAATCAAATACAAAAGGATATTATTAATTATAATGATAAATCAATATCTATCTTAGAGTTAAGTCACAGAAGTGATGATTTTTTAAATATTCTTACAGAAACAAAATTTATGTTTAGAGAGTTGTTAAATATTTCTAATGATTATGAAATATTATTTATTAGTGGTGGTGCTACTTATAATTTTAGCTTAATACCGTTAAATTTATTGAAAAAAAAAGCTACTTATTTAATATCAGGTCTTTTTTCTAAAATTGCATCTGAACATGCAAGTAAAATTGGTTGTTGTGATATTATATGTAATTCTAATTTAAATGAGTTTAACAATAATTCATTAATGAAAAATTATTCAGATTCTGATTATTTTTATTATTGTAAAAACAACACGGTATATGGCACAAACATAAATGAATTACAAATTAAAGGATGTCCTGTAGTTTGTGATATGACAAGTTGTTTAATGAGTGAAATAATTGATATAAACAATTATGATTTGATTTTTGCATCCACTCAAAAAAACTTAGGTATCAGTGGATTAAGTGTAGTAATTATAAAAAAACATTTGTTGAATGATAATAAATTAAGTAACTGTCTGAATTATTATCAAATTGCAAAGTCAAATTCTATATATAATACTTGTAATGTTTTTGCTATATATGTGTGCAACTTAAACTTAAAGTGGATAATAAATAAAGGTGGGTTAAAGTATTTTGATAAATATAATAAAAATAAGGCTAAAATATTATATGAATATATAGATAATAGTAGATTTTATATTAATAATGTATCTAAGCAAATTAGATCAACAACTAATATTGTATTTACTACAAATAATGAACAACTTGATAATGATTTAATAGCTTATGCACAATTAAGTTTTATAATAAATATTAAAGGTCATAAAGAAAATAAGGGTTTAAGAGTCAGTAATTATAATAGTATAAGTGTTGAAGCAATTAAGTCTTTAATTGAATGTTTGATGCAATTTAAAATTATTAAAACAAATAAATAATAGTAGTTTAAAAAGACGGTAAATAAAAAATAATAAAAATAAAGCAAAACTTAATGAAGATAGGGTGTATTTAGTCTATTTTATTTAAGTTTTTTATTTATTATTATATTAACTATTGCATTAATTGATATATTGTATATAATGAGTATATACAATATAGGAGGTAATATGAACGTAGTTATAAGTAATGCCAGTAAACTACCGATATATGATCAGATTTTTCAACAAATCAAAGTTCAAATATTAGATGGATCACTTCAAGAAAACGATGCACTGCCTTCTATGAGGGTTTTAGCGAAAGATCTAAGAATTAGTGTCATCACAACTAAACGAGCTTATGAGGAGCTTGAAAAGGCTAATTTTATCTATAGTATTACAGGTAAAGGAAGTTTTGTTGCAAAAAGAAATATAGAATTAATAAAAGAAGAGAATTTAAGATTAATTGAAGAAAAAATAAGTGAGTTAATGGACTTATTTGCACAAAGTAACATCGATATAAATGAATTACATGAAATGATTGATACAATAAAGGAGATCGGAAATGAATAATATTGAAATAAAAAAAATTAATAAACGTTATGAAGGTTTTAGTTTAAATGATGTTTCATTTAATGTACCTAAAGGAGCAATAGTAGGTTTTATTGGTGAAAATGGTGCTGGTAAAAGTACTACAATCAAAGCAATTTTAGATTTAATTAAAATTGATAGTGGTAGTGTAAATATTTTTGGTAAACCATTTAATTTAGACGATACAAAAGCTAAAGAGCATATTGGTGTTGTTATTGATGAATGTAATTTTAGTGATGAAATAACAATAAAAGATATCAAGAAGGTTTTAAGTAATGTTTATAAAACATTTGATTCAAATAAATTTGATGGTTATGTAGAAAAATTTAAGTTACCAACAAATAAAGCTATTAAAAAATTATCTAAAGGTATGAAAATGAAACTAAATTTATTAGTGGCATTGAGTCATGATTCTAAAGTTTTATTATTAGATGAAGTTACAGCAGGACTTGACCCAATGGCTCGTGAAGAAATATTGGATGAATTCTTGGATTTTATCCAAGATGAAGAAAAGAGTATTTTAATATCTTCTCATATAATTACTGATTTAGAAAAGATTTGTGATTACATTGTTTTCATTCATCAAGGACATATTGTAATTAATGATAGTAAAGATAGTATTTTAGATACTTATGGAATTGTACGTTGTTCTCATGAACAATTTGATGAGCTTGATAAAAAAAGTATCAGCTACTATCGTAAAAATACAAGCAATGTAGAAGCACTGGTTTTAAAGGAGAATTTTAAACATTCAAAATTAGTAGAAAATGCAACACTTGAAGAAATAATGGTTCTGATTGCAAAGGGTGAAAATAAGTAAAGTTTACTTCTTTATAATATTTAAATTTAGAAAACATGAAATTAACAGTTTCGATTAATGATATCTATTCTATAAGATAATTAGTGGTTAATATATTGCAACAAAGAAAAGATTTAAAGGAGGATAGTTTATGAAAGGTTTGTTTTATTATGAATTTTTATTGCAAAAAAATAAAATTATAATAGGTGGATTGTATTTAATTTTTTTGTCATTTTTAGGTATATATTTAACAAAAATACCGTTCAATAGGGATATTATGGAAATTTTATTTTTAATCGAATTTATCCTTTCTATTATTGTTAGTAATAAAAGACATATAAAAAATGAACTTTTATTAACAATGCCATTTACTGTGAAAAAAATTGTTTATTCTAAAATACTATTTTCTATTCTTGTATACTTTATAAGTAAAATTACAGTACTATTTATAATGATGGCTAATAATGTGGATACATATAGTTTTATTCAATTATTATTATTGACACCAATAACTTGGGTTGTGTATTTAGGTATATTACCGTTTCAACTTAAAAGTGAAAATGACAGTATTGGATTAGGAGTTACAATGTTTTTAATATTAATTATAGTGTTTTTATGGATTCCACTTGCCTCTGGATATTACACAATCTTATCAATAATCTTATTAACTATAGTTACAATTTGGTTTTGTTTATACAAAATTAAAAAATCAATTAAGGTATTACAATCAAATAATTATTGGTAATGTAGCTTATGATATATATATATAAATCATTGGAGGAATTGATATGGAAGGGATATTTTTAAATGAATTATTGTTAAGAAAAAACAGAATATTCATGAGTTTTATAGGTACTATATTCTTTGTTTTTGCACAATCAATGTTTCTCAATAATACTGCACCGCATGTACCTTCAGTTTATTTAATGTATTTTGAATTTGTTTTAATAGATCACTTCTTTTTTGGTTTTGTAGATTACTCTAAAAAAAGAAATCTTTTAAATTATCTTTGTATGCCAATAAATAGAAAAGATATTATCTGTAGTCTATTTATGTTTGACCTGATTTTTTATCTGGTTATTAAAGTTGTATATATCTCAATATTTTATTTATTGAATTATGACATAGAGATACTTGTTTTAATGATATATAGTACCCCTTTAGTTTTTGGTGCATTTTTAATAGTTGCTTATGAGCGATATGTGAAAGATAAAAAAGGAATTGATTTATTATCTATGATAATTGTAGGAATAATAATAATTATTTGTGGAGTATATATCATACAGTTAAATTTGGTTTATTATGCGATTTATACAATAGTAACCGTAATTCTATGTGCGTTATTCCATATTAAAAAAGGTATTGTTTGTATCAATGAGTATGAAATATAATGCGTTATATTTAAATTATTTCAAAAGGGAGGATATTTATGAAGGGATTATTACTGAACAGATTATTAGGAAATAGAAAAAAATTATTAATTGCAAGTATAGTATTTATGATCATTATGTTTATAGATTCATTATTTGAATACAATATTGTGGGAGATTGGTATACTGCACAGCTTTTGGTCATTATTTTAGTTGGCTTTTCTCAAAATAATAACTTATATATAGTTAATGAATTATGTATGCCGATAAGTAAAAAACAGTTAGTTGCATGTAATGTTACATTTGCGACAATAAGCTTAATTGTATTTGTAGTAATATTTGGAACTGTTTCAAATTTAATGAAATCTGATTTCAATTTCACACTTTTTATTGTTCAAAAAATTATGCTAGGTTTTTGTTGTTATTTAGTTTTTACTCCAACTTCTTATTATAAAAGAGTAAACAAAGAAGATCATCCAGAAATGATCATGGCATTCTTAATAAGTATTGGTTTATTATGTATTCATTCATTGATTGGTATTGATAATCCATATAATTTAATTGCGTTTTATATTATAATAACTCCTATTTGTTTAATGTTTTGTTTTAAAAGATCTATTGTAATGATTACAGATAATGAATATTAGTAAATTGAGTAAAAGTTGGATAATAAAATAGCGGAAAGTAGGTGTTTTCATGAATGGATTAATATTATCAAGGTTTATAAATAATAAGAAAAAAGTGATTTTATGTACGTTGATTGTACCTTTAGAATTAATAATTACCCTATTTATTTTTAGATATATTCCTTTTGTCACTGCATACACTTATTTAATTGCATTAGTTGTTTATAACACTCAATCTTTGTTTTGTCATTAAACAATTCATCAAACATCTGTTATTTGTGCATGCCCGTAAATCGTAAGCAACTTGTAATGGCAAATCTTGTTTTCACCACAATGTTGTTAGGTGTAAATTTTATAATGATTTTGCTTATATCTGCAGTAGAATACAACGAATTATTATTTGCAATTATTATCAGTTTTTTTCCATTTAGTTATTGTTGTGGTATGCAATTATTGTGCCGTTAAGTATTATATATCACATTAAAAATTCTGTAAGAGTTCTTAAGGGTAATGATTATTAATTTATCAAGTAATATATTTTAAGTTTGATATTTTAATCTTCAAAAATAAATTGTTCAATAAAGAAATTGAGGTAATTATGAAAGGTATTATTAAAGCTAATTTATTATTAAATAAAAAATATTATATAAAATTTATGATAGTTTATCCCATTGCTATATTGATAATAGCGTTGCTTGTGGAAAGGTCTTTTGATGTATTTTATCTTATTGTGATTGAGTATTTTACTATGGTAGGATTGTATCATATAAATAGTAGGAATAATCCAATTTATTTATCTATGGCAATATCTAGATTACAATTAATATTAAGTAATCTTATAATATTTAGTGTAATTTATTTTGGTTTAAAAATAATAATTATTTTATTTCTTGTTTCAATTAATTATAGCAATAATTTCTTAGAGTTATTTATTAATGCTATACCTTTGATGTTTTGTTTTTGTTTATTATTGAGTCCATATAGGTATGCAAACATATCAAAATATGATGATTCTATGTCAATATTTCTTTTATGCGGGTTATTATTTTTTATCTATGTAATGATTAGTAATGAAAGTCACTTATATTTAATATTGTTTTATCTTTTACTACTTCCTATTGCTTTTGTATTTCATATAAAAAAATCAATAATGCTACTTAATACTAACGAATATTAATGTAAAATAACAGAGTAATACAGGTCGATGAAGTGTTACGTAGATTAAATAATAAAGGAGAAATATTATGATTGGTTTACTAAGATATAAATTATTAGAAAATAGAGATAGTAATATAAAATTTATCTTTACACTAGTACTACTTGTTGGAATAATGATGTTTTTGAATGGTTTTAACTTAATTTTGGAAACTTGTTTTGTTTTAACACTTTGTTCAAAGGGATTTAAAATGCCAGGTAATATTTTAATAATGCCCTATACAAAAAAGGAGGTAATTAAATCTATTTTAGTTTATGATCTGTGTATGATTTGTCTATATAAGTTATTTATATTAATTGTCTATATTTGCTTAGGATGCGAAGAAAAAATTTTTGTAGATTGGAGTATATGGTTTGTTTTAGTTGTTTTTATGTACCTTATTATGACTCCTTACTTTTTATCAACTAATAAAAATATTGGTAAAGTAAGTATGATATTTCTTTCGATGATTGTTTATGTTTTGATTTTAATAAATTTTATACAGCAGGATTTAATTTTGTGGACATTTGCATCATGTGTCTCTATTTTATTTGGATTACTTTTTTATTATAAAAAGTCTCTTCAAATTTTAGATAATAATGACTATTAAAGTAATTAATCTTATAAGTTAATGATGAAGATAGTAATATAATTGAAGAAGTGATTCTTTTATACTTGAAGATAATAAACAAAAGACGTATATTTTAAATATTAATCAAAACTATTACTTTAGTAATGATAAATATTTTATACATGATTCAAAATTGGCTTCTTTTGAAATGAATGAATCAATTATTGATATGGATTTACTTTATGAGCAAGTTGATAAATGGGATAGATATATGATGAGCTTAACTATCATAATTTATCGGATGATATTGGTTCAGATCATTTTATTATATCTTATCCAAAAAGATACTATAATAAGTATTTTATTTTTCTAAGTAGTGATACTTTTCAATTTAGATATTCGTATTATGAAGATAAAGTCTTAGTTGAAGTATGGTATGAGTGGAATAATAATTATATTAATGAAGAATTAATTGAATACTATCAAATTGAAGAATCTCAGTTTAATAGTTTATATGATATAACAATGAATATGTTTACAAAATAATTACTAAATAAAATTTATAGTAATTAAAACCACTAGTAAGTTAGTGGTTTTTAAATATAAAAATACCTGTATTTTCATACAGGTATAGTTAATGTTACTAATTATTATTTATTAGTAGCGTAAGATGCAACTAATATTTCTTTCATATCTTCAACTAAAGGAAGTTTAGGATTTGCAGGTGAACATTGATCTTCA
>CAMQTJ010000037.1 GCA_947037125.1 uncultured Holdemania sp. | reverse complement strand
CGCTCTATATGGATAATTGGCATATCTTTCAATCATTATATTTTCTAACTCAACGCTAATACTATCTAATTTTTTATATGGTTCTAAATCAATTTTGTAATATATATTACATCCGTTTATCTTCATAACTAACCAACCAATGAAAACAAATCGAATTCATATAATTCACTTTCACTCTTCGCTACTACTTTAACTTTTTTAGGTTCTTTAACTTTAATATCATGCTTAGTTGCGATTGGTGCTGGAGCTTTAACAATTGTCACTTTTGCTTTTTTAGATTTAATCTTTGGTTTATCATCTGTTGGTATAGCCGTTGTCGCACTAACTTTAGCAGCCATCCTATTATTTGATATCTTCTTGAATTTTATTTCCTTTTCATCAAAGTAGTGAGTAGCCCAACCATACACTTGATCATCATCAATGAACGATGAATTATTCAATTGTAATTTAAAGGCTTCAGAATTTATATATTCCATCATTTCCCCTACAGACTTATCCTCATTATTTAATTTACTAGCGAACACTTCATCATTTAATGAAAACTTTTTCAAATAATTTAGAACTTTAATAATTGAACTATCATTTTTAGCCTGTTCATATAATCTTTCCATGCTTAAATCCTCCCTAATATTTATACTTTTAGCTGGTATTTATGTGTATATTTATGTAATATAACCTAATATTATATTACATTGTCATTAGTGCTATAAGTCCTTATTTAAAGGCACATAGACACCTTTTTTCAATTTAATACTTTTGCATATTTCTTTACCTGTATTTATACTGTTTTTTACTATGTTAGATAATAGATGCAAATCCATTTTGCTTGTCATAGTTCATTTTTGCTTGAATATTTTCATCAACACTTTTAAAAGTTTCACAGAAAAATGCAATATCTTCAGTTGTTGTAATTTCTTCTTTTTCAAACCATTCTTCTTTTTTAAGAACAATATATAAACCATGAGCAAATACTCCACATCGTCCAAATTGATGTATTAGCTTAATGTAACTATCACTTATGTATCTATTTGATAGTCTTGTAAGTTTAGATAAAACACGGCCATCTTCACTATATATGTCACAAACAAATTCAAGATTATTAAATATATTATCTAATTGATTAAGTTGTTGAACCATTTCATCAGTTATATCTTTTTTAATAATTGGTTTTAGTTTAAATCGATCACGTGGCATTTTAACAAGTTCATAGAAACATTCACTTTCAAGTGTTCCTATTAGTACATTTACATCCTTACTTTTAAGTTCAATACTTCCACTTAAATTAACTGCAGCATAGCGTAAGATACATTGTTCATCACAATACAAAATTGTATTATCATTTCCTTTATTGAAAATGTCATATACTTTCTTTAAAAATTGGTAAAGTGATTTAAAATCTTTTCCTATAATCATATTTTTATTCCTCCTAGTTTTAATATCTCATTTGTTCTATTTTCTTTTTTTTCATTTCATCAGTAGTCTTTGTATAAATAGCTGTAGTTTTAATATCGTTATGACCTAAAACATCTGCTAAATCTGTAATGTTATAACCTAAGTCAATCCACCTTAAAGCAAACAAATGTCTAAATGAATGAGCATGAACCTTCTTTTTAGCTACTTTAGCAAGACCGGCAACCTCTTTCATTTCTCTCCATATAGTAACTTCGCATGCAGGTTTATCTGTGTTTTTACGACCACGAAATATATAGCCACTTTCGATTTTATTTTTAGTGCAATATTTTTTTAATTCCCTACGCAAATCATTACGTATGATTAAATTTCTTTCCTTACCTTTATTACTAACATTTATGTAATTAGAATCTGCTAAGGACTCTACTGTAAAAAATTTAAGTTCAGCAACCCTTGCACCTGTTTCAGCAAATACTTTCATGATCATATAACTTTCGGTAAAGCTTTTATTTTTGGACCATCTCAATAAGCGTTTATAATCAATAGGTTCTAATATATTTTTTAATGATGACTTTTGCTGTACTTTAATTTTTTTTATAACTAAAGTTTTAAGTTTTGCATAAATCAGCAATGAATTCATAATTGTTATGTAATTATTTATTGTTGAAGTTATATGATTTAAATCAACTAGATATTGTTTGAAATTAAGTGCAGTATCTTTTGTAATAGGTGAATTATCAGGAATAGTTGAAAGAAACAATAAAGTAATTCTATCGTATTTATCTGTAGTACTTTTTGCACGTTCTTCATATCTTCTAGCGATAATGAATTTCTTTTGATGTTCTTCTAATTTAGCCTTATTCACGTTTACGTTCACCTCCAGGTATTGCTAATCTAACAGAAATATATGTTTTACTATTTCTTTCATTGTATTTAACTGATTCATCCAAATATGTCATGCCTTTAAATTTACTTTCAATAATTTCTCGGACCATGTTCTCATTACGTATCATTTGATTAATTTGCTTTTTCCTAAACATATGATGATTTTTTCTAATAACTGGTTGCTTTAGATTTAAGCTGCTACACCATCGTTTACAACCTTTGGGGTCCTTAGTTATATAATTTCCTATACCGGATAGTCCACTATCATCAGGTTGAACACGTCTTATATTATTTCTTCGACCATGTTTCCATTTAGATTCTAAAGTTCCCATATCTAGTAATCCATCAATAATCATGTGATGGTGACATCTAATTTTTTTTGACTCATTGTATTCAGTTACATATACATATTTGGCATCTGCAATATTTAATTTTTTTCTTTCATAGTTAATACGCCTAATATAATTTTTCATTATCTTTTGTGCCTCTTCAATTGAATTTGGAATATGTTTATCATCATAGGTTAATGTGATCCAAATATCTCCTTTATCAAAATTAGCATTAATTAGGCGTTCAACTCTTTTTCTTGCATTTTTACTGTTTAGATTTTTTTGAGCAACCTTATTATTTTTTTTCAATGATAAATCTGCTGCTTGCTTTCTTGTAAATTCGGGATAAATTTCAATTTCAAATTGATTCCCTGATTGTATTGTTTTTATTGCATAGATTGATTTGATATTACCTTTTTCAAGAAGTTTTGAAATCGTTGATTCCTCTGCATGATTTACTTCAAGGTCATAAGTAGATTCATAATCATAATCTATATACTTACTTTTTATTTTCATGTCTTATACCTGTATTCGTTGAGTTGTTAATATCCATAACAAGTCCACTAAATGCGCTTAAAACACTGTAAACAATTGACTTTTTAGCAATTACATGATATTATCTTCATGTAATTATTTATTAATTGCTGACGTGAAATCGTTCTAGCCTAGTACGCATATGGACGATTTTTTTATTTGTAATACTATAATTTTATTAAGGCAGAAATGAGTGTATAATACTCATTTTTTTTGATAAATAATTAGTTACCTGTTATAATTACTTCAAAGAAAAGAGGGAATTAAATGGAAAATCTAGATTTATCTTTTATCATAACTGCAACAATCGCGACAATATCTTTGCTATCGCCAATATTAACATCAATTATTAATAATATGTATCACATCAAAATGAAAAAAATGGATATCAAATTAGAGAGCTATAAAAATAATGAATTACATAAAAGAGAGATTTTCGAGGATTTTTGCAAAAAAGTAGGTAATTTTTCAGCATCTTCAAGCTACGAAAATATGAATAGTTTAGGCGCCGCAACACTATTATTGTCATTGCATATCGATAGTGATTCTGATGCATATTCACTAACTATAGAAATACTTAATAATTTGAGATTATCTCAACAAAAGGATCAGATAACTAAATCATTTTCAGAACCTGTTGATAAATTATTAGTTCTCCTTAACAAACAAATGAATAAATTGTAAACATAGTTAATATTACTAGGGCATATATTGCATAACCAATATAATCATTTCCCATTTTTTTCATAATGGTTACACCCATAATGCCAACAAACCACATAGTAATAATTATAATAACTTTCATTTCAGTCATAATTAATTTCCTCCCATTTTTTCTTTCTAAAACTGTATATATTTAATGTAGATTACTTAGGCGTTATTTTTTTTATTTAATGCTTAAATCTAGTTGCATATCCACATTTCAATATTGTCATGTTTAATATCTGTATTTTCAACATATCCAACACTATTTAAGAATTCTCTTTTTATCATTAATTCAAAACTTGTTAGGACCAAGTGATCTAAATACACAGGATGTCTAGTTGCTGCACTTTGATTAATTCCATTCAAACACATATCTTTTATTGTTTCATGTCCCATTTTATGAAATCCTTTCTTTTATCGAATATAATTCACCTTTATTTAACATCTTTTAAATGTATGTTATAATATTGATGAACTTTTTAATGAGGGTTCGATTAAGTTGCTAGGTTTCCAGACCTTTTAGCAACTTTTTTTTGTGGATCATATAATATTTCTCTTTCTATCTTCGCACCTGCATTAATTCTGCTTGCTTCCACTGGAAACATTTTAAGTACAAACTTGATAGGTACTAATCTTGGCCGAGTATTAAAGCATGGCACATCATTTGCAATTAATAACTTTTCTACTTCGACCATTATTTTTGTTGCTTGATTTAATGAAACATCATATAAATCTTGAATATCTTTTTTACATACATATGAATAATTAATTATTTCTTGTTTTCTAATATTACTACATTTATTCACACTCATAATTACCTCCTAAACAATATTATTAAGTTTTCTTAAGTTTCTGTATAAAAAAATATTCAATAACGGATTTAACTGGTATTTTAAGTATTTCGCAGCAACTAAGTATTTCTTTTTCACTAAATCCAACTTTATTATTTAATCTTGCACTAACACTAACTGTCGAAAGGTTGAGTCTTTTTGCAAACTCAGTTTCAGTACCTAATATTTCTTTTATTCTACCTCTTAATTTAGAATAGTCAAACTCTACACTCACATAACGTCCTCCTTTTAACTTAAGTTTTCTTAAGTGATTTAAATATATCATTTATATTTTTAAAAATCAACCATTTTTTAAGTTTTCTTAATTTTTATTATTATATACTTGCAAATTATTAAGTTTTCTTTATAATGTAACTAGGAGGATTCAATTTATGAGTAGTTTTAGTGATAGATTAAATTTAATTTTAAAACAAGAAAAAATAAAAGCTTCAGAACTTTCGGAGATGACAGGTTTAAGCCAATCTTTAATATCTCAGTATTTATCTGGTAAGTTTGAAGCAAAGAATGATAAAATATCAATAATATCAAAAGCGTTACATGTAAATGAATTATGGTTAATGGGTTTAATAAATGAATCGGCATCCACTAACAATAAGTTGGAAAGCAATATAAGCAAAAATATAAGATACTTGAGAAAATCAAAAAAACTTAGTCAATTACAACTAGGTGATTTAGTCGAAAGAACAGAGTCAACAATACAAATGTGGGAAAGTGATTTACGATCACCTACAATGGATATGGTCCAACAAATATCAATAATATTTGATATTGATATCAATTCATTAGTAAATAATGATTTGTCAATATGTTTGAACGAATCTACAAAAAATACTATTAATGTACACAATAATTTCAATAACGACTTAATCCAACTACCTGTTTATGCTCCATTATGCTGTGGTGAAGGTATGTTTGTTGATGAAGAAATTATTGATTATGTTGTAGTCCCATCTGACTGGATTAATAAGAGAAAAGAATATTTTTGTCAATTTGCTTCAGGTGACTCGATGATTAATGCCGGAATTAAAGATGCAGATATTTTAATATTTGAAAAAGCTAGTGTTGTCGATAGTGGTACTATAGGTTGTTTCTGTGTTGATGAAAATATCGCTACTTGTAAAAAGTTCATGGTTAATGAAGAAAGTGATATATATTTAATGCCTGCAAATGAAAATCATATGCCTATTAAAATTGACCACATGAACGAACATTTCAGAACTGTAGGTAAATTAGCTTTTGTTGTAAGTGATAGAAGAGCGAAATAATTATGACTTTAAAAAATAAGATAATATTATTTTTTTCAAAAAAAAGTTTATTTGCAATAATAATTTTTATTTTAATTACTTTATCATCCCTTCTTCTTTTTTCTTTAATCATTTTCACTATTGTTTATTTCACTGCAGTTACAAGCAGTCCTATAGGTATATTAGACCCAAAAGATAAAACATTATTTATTAATTCAGTATTAACAGTATTCGCTGGATTTTTAGCAATGGTAGGAGTTGGTTTAACTATATTATATCAATTTAATGAAAATAAAAAGAATATAGAATTATTGAATATTCCCATAATCGAAATAAAAGATGATCATGTAAATTTTTCGATATGTAATCCAATTAATAATTACTTACTTACTACAAAAGTACCTAGCGACTTTTGTACTTTAGTTGATAATGATAAAGCATATATTAACATGATGAAAATTGATTTTGCATTAAGAAACACAACTAATGTGCTAATTAAAGATATTGATATTGAAATCAACTACACTCCATTTCCAGAACAATTAATAATTTATTATAAAACAATAATTGAATATATCATGATTAGTTCCGATGCTTATAATTTAAACAGTCAAGATATTATTTTATGTAAAAATATGTTAAAAATACTAGACAATAACTTGGTTGAAATGAAATTTGTTAATTATTCAAAACCAAATACTATGTTTCCTTTATCAATAAGAAATTTTTCTGTTGATTTAGTAGAATATAACGTATTAACTGATAATAGAGATGAATCTGACTATATTATCATTTTACCACCATCATTTGATATTACTATTAAATATAGAAATATTTATTCAAATACTATTTACAAAACAACATATGAATATGTAGCAGAAGCTAAACCCGATCTTACACGTGATTTACGAGAAATGTTTAAATGCGAGTATCATTTAGCAAAAAGTGATTATAAGTAAAAAAACCACCAGGACGGCAATCCAAAGTGGTTTGAGTAGAAAAATTTTATCCTGGTAGATATACTTTTTCTATTCCCAATTTTAACATAAAATGGAGGAAATTAAAATGCCAATATATAAAAAAGAAAAAGACAAACAAGGTAAGCAATGGATTTATCAAATTAATTATACGGATATTACAGGAAATTATAAATCTAAAAAATCTAAAAGATTTATGACTAAAAGAGAAGCTGAAAAAGCTGAAACAATTTTTAAATCTGGTATAGGTGAAAACAAGCAAAAGTCATCTATAACATTTAATTCTATCTATGAAGATTATTTAACACATAAAAGAAAAGAAGTTAAGATACAAACAATGATAAAAATAGAAAGTCAGTATCGATATATATCAAAATACTTGGGTAATATCAAAATTGATAGATTAACAATAAAAGCCTATACACAATTTAAAAATGAATTAGATACTTTAGAAAGTAGAGGTAAACCACTATCTACAGTCTATAAAAATAAAATTCATCAATTGGTTAAAAATATGCTGCTTTATACTAAAAAATTTCATGGTACATATTCTGATGCACCTGAAATATGTGGTCCTTTTAAAAATAGTAATGAATTTGCTAAAGAACAAGACTTTTATACATATGATGAATATATGATGTTTAGATCTAATATTACATCTGTAGTATGGATAGCTTTTTTTGATACTCTTTATTATTGTGGTTTACGTTATGGTGAAGCAAATGCACTGAAATGGAGCGATATTGACTTTGATAAGAAACAAATCAAGATAACAAAGACTGTTACAACTAAAATAAAGGGTGTAGCTTATCACATATCAACTCCTAAGACTAAAAGTAGTATTAGAACCCTACCAATTGCTAATACATTGTTAGATAGCCTTAAAACGCTTAAAAACCATTATGAACTATATATTGCATTCAGTAAAAATTGGTTTGTCTTTGGTGGTGTTAAACCTTTATCAGATACTACAACAACCAATGAAAAGAATAAGTACAGTGAACTTGCACATTTAAGACAAATTAGACTTCATGATTTTCGTCATAGCTGCGCTAGTTTGTTAATTAATAGCAATGCTAATATAACTGTAGTAGCTAAGTATCTTGGCCATTCTAAAATAGATATGACTTTAAATACTTATAGTCATATGTACAAGTCAAAGTTAGATGAAGTAGTTGATTTAATAAATAACCTATAATTATTATAAATAAAAAAAGTCTTAACAAGACTTTTTTTATTTTCTACTTAAGAAATTTTCCACTATTTACCAAATTCAAAAATTCAAGTGGAGGATAAACTTTAATATCATCATAAAGATATTTATTACCTAGTGAATCATATTTTAGTTCATATCTTTTTAACGAATCTCTAACGCTATCAAAAACATTAACATTTTTACTTTTTTTTGTTTTTGTATTGATATGTGTTAAATCTAGAAAAATATTTTCTATAATATCTTCACTATTTCCATCAATAACAACAATATACTTAATTTCCATTTCATTCCTATTATTATCGATATTATTCAGCCCTAACATTTTTTTCTCTAATGTAACGTAGCTCTCAATTGCTTTTAGCTTCAGTGAATCTTTCAGTATTTTTCTTTCTTTTTTGTATTTCTTTTTAAGTAATTTTTTGTATTCAATACATTCGTAATTTTCTTCATAAAATTTTTTACATCTCAATAATTCAGGTTTATAATTATCTTTAGACATTTTATCATAAAATCCAGATTTAAACTCAATTAAAGTAATTTCATTTTCTGATACATAAAGGCAATCAGCAGATGTTGGACAGTTTTTTTCCCCAAATATTCTTTCGCATATCATATCGAAATCATAAAATTCTTGTTCACTAGTAACTAAAGAATCTCCTTTATCAGGTTTTGATAATATTGTTATAGTTTTATTCAACTCCTTATATTTATCATTAAGTTCTTTAATTAATAATTCATTAGACATCACTATCATCCTCATCTAAACCGTAATAATAATTATCTCTAACTTCCTTAGCATAAGAAAAACTTTCCATAAAGTCGGTATAAATTTCACCTAAATCTTCGTTAACGCATTTATATTCAACTGTACCATTATCTTGGACATCAGTTTGATAAAAATTTGTTTTTTTGATAATTTCATACTTTCTCATATAAGCTTCAATTGCTAAGACAAAATTAGGACTATGCGATGTTAACAAAATATTTACACCAACCTCTTTTACAAGAAGCACAATGATCTCAGCGAAGCTATTTTGCCATTCTGGATGTAAGTGAGCTTCCGGCTCATCTAATATTATGATTGTATTCATATCAACTTTATCTTTATCAATTAAAAGTTTTAATAAAGAAAACATCTTAGAACCTGTAGCCAAATTTTTTATATTAATTTTATGATCATTTACAATATAAAATTTTCCTTCTCTTGTAAATTCAAACTCACCTGGTATTATTTTAGAAACTAACTGTTTGATAGCTAATAATGAATTATCAGGATTTAAATATTCCAAAACACTAGCTCGCCTGCTATCCAATATTGCTCTACGTAGATTTTCTCCATGTGACCTAATTCTTTTACGATTAAAAAACGAAACAGAATAATTTTCTAAATCATTAAATCCTTGATAAAATCTAGGTGATTCTTCTAGCACGAACGGATTATCAATAAAAAACACATGTGTATATGGTGTTTTATAGAAAATAGGCTGTCCATTATCTATTATTGAACTATTAGTTAATTTCATATTAAAATATATAGAATCTGCATCAGCAATCTTGATACTACCATATTCTACATCTCTATTTATTGGTAGTATCTCTTCATTAAACTCCTCTAATAATGTTCTATAAATATTTTCTCTTGTGTAATCTATTAGTTCATCATCACTTCTCAAAATACTTATTACATTATCTAATTCTGCAGTAGCTGCGATAATTTCATCTTCTAAAATTACCGAAACTATGTCATTTTTATTAGTTCTTGACATAATAAACTTTTCAAATTCCCAAGTTTCTAGCTCTTTTTCGAACTTTTTTGTATCAAATGATTTTAATTCACTATTAAGTTCTATTAAATACTTCTCTATATTTAGAAGATCATCCATATATCTATTATTAAATAATTTTTGTATGCATTTTTTTGAATTTGGCATATCAATTCCATCATCATCAAAATTTTCTGGTTGTTTCAATAATTTTAGTACCGTTAATTTATTTTCCGTCTTATTAATTTTTTTTATTATAAAATTAATTTTATCAATTCTAACTTTGTCTTTAATGTCAGTGACTGAATCAAATAATGAATAAACAACTCTTCCAACAGTTGTCTTACCAGAGTTGTTCTTTCCTGTTATAACAGTAAGTCCGTCAAGTTTAATTCTCGATTCTTTAACTATTCCAATATTTTTTATCGTAAGTTCCATAATTACCTCCTGATGTTTCTACCATAAATGAAGTACTTCTAATTTTTACTTGCAAGAATTTATCAACTACTTTATTTTCAAAAAAGATAAAACTAACTTAAATAATTATTCATATTATTATCGTTATTCAAAATTTTATGCTTTTAATTTTTAATAATTCTCAAAGTACTCCTTTGTTAATAATGATATCACACCATAATTAATAAGTACAGTGCAAATAAAACTCATTGTTTATTCCATAGAATTTCAATAAATCTATATATTTTTATAATATAACCCGCAATTTTAGTATTTTCATAAATTATTCGTGCCTAATTCGTGCCTAAAATCAAAAAAGGTATTAAAAAAGCCTTTAAATAAAGGCTTTGGTTTCAATTGGTGGAGCTGAGGGGGATCGAACCCCTGTCCAAGAATAGTCCCACATTTAAGCGTCTACAGTTTAACTCATCATAATTAAAACTAATAAAACTTATGAGTACAGAACTTATTAGAGTTGGCTTGTTAAATTTTCGAGCTAACACCCAAGCACGTGTTTTGCCTTATTCTATATTTCTTATGCCATTTAAAAGTCTATAGACAAACGATTAATGACAGCTGCAAGCACAATACTGGCTAATTAAGCAGCGAAACTCATTCTATTTCCGATTAAGGATTTTTTGGTTATTAGGTAACCACTCCACTGCAGCTTAAATCAAACATAAACCTGTCGAAACCAATGACAGCCCCAAATGATACAATGTTAGTATACTACAACTTACATAAAATTAATACCTATTTGTTGCTTTAATTTTTATATAAAATAGTATACAATGGTATTAGTAACCCATAAATATTATGTAGTGTTACTAAATTAAAAGCAAATTTGTTTAAAATCAGTAAGGAGAACATATGAATAAATTTATAAAGTTAATATTCACTTTAGCACTAGTAATAACCACAACATCATTTTCTACAATAAATATAAAAGCTTCAGAGGCATTCACAATAGATAGTTATAACGTTACAATTAACGCCCACGAAAATGGCGAAATAAGCGTTATAGAAACTATAAGTGTAAATTACACCTATCCAAGACACGGTATACATGTAAATATACCTACAAATTACAACATGAAATTTGATATGGGAGGAAATCAAGTAAACAAAAATTATAATTTCCCTATCAAAGACATTAAAGTACTTTCAGATCACGAAGTAGAAATCGCATCAGATAGAAAAGGCGTCCAAATAAACCTTGGCAGTCCAAATTTTTTAGCACAGACATTAGAAACCTATCAAATTAGTTACACAATTAAAGCTAGCGACTTAAATTTAAATAATTTACAGGTATTTTATTTCAACTTAATTAATAATTGGGATACAACTATTAGTAATTATAGTTTTGATATTACACTTCCCAAACCGTTTAATTCTGAATCAATTGAATTTTATTTAGGTTCAACCTCTAATAATTTAGAATACGTCCATTACGAAGTTATCGATAATAATATCAAAGGTTCAATAGAATTACCAATAAGTAACAACACTCCATTCGTTATACTAATTCCATTAGAACACGATTATTTTCTTTATGACACAATAAATACTAATTCTAATCTTATCTTTTTTTTCTCAATCATTATCCTGTTTCTTAGTTGTTTAATATTTAAAAAACATGCGAAAAATAAAGTTATCGCATTACCTCCAGATTTTGATCAATTAAAAGATATTAACAGTTCACAATTAGGATACATCATGAATGGTTATATCGATAATAACAACATAACTTCTATCTTAATAAATTGGACAAACAATGGTTACGTAAGTATGATGGAAGATCAGGAAATTTTAACATTAACAAAATTAATAGAACTTCCCGAATCTAGCGAAGCCTACGAGAATATATTGTTCACTTCCTTATTCGCCAATTCCACTTCCATTAATACAAATCAAATTCGTGAAAATTTCGAATTTAGCATGAATGAATGTAAAAAAAGTTTAAATATTTCAATTAAGAAGAAACAAAAAAAAGTATTTTATTTGCAATCGAAAAATTACTTATTATCAACATTTATCATCACTATAATATCTAGTTTGTTATTTATTAATTTCAATTTATATTCTTATTTTTATTCATATAAAGAAGGTGTTTTAGCTACAGTCACATCATTATTTTCACTAACATGTCTATTTTATTGTTTATTTATTCTAAACACAAAAAAACATTCATTATCAACGTATACAAAAATATCACTATATCTTATAATTATATTAATGTACGCTATTAACCTTCTAACTCTATTAATTTGCGGACAATATGGAAATACAAATTTTATTTACTCTATAGTTGTATCTATTTCGACATTATTAATTGCAATAGTATCACAAAAAATGATCAAAAGAACTAGTTATGGGATTAATACTTTCAGTATTATTATGGAATTAAGACAATTTATATTATATACCGATAATGAAGCTATTAAAGAATTATTAGTTGAACAACCTTCTTTATTCAACACAATCTTACCTTATGCTTATTCAATGGATCTAAGTGATATTTGGATTGATAAATTCAAAGATTTACAAATTTTAGAATCTGAAAACTATTTATCTACCTTAGAAACAATTTCTACTAATGATTTATATAAAAACATAGATATAGCATTATTAAAAACAGAAAAAGCTATGGCATCTATTTCTCCGTTAAATAAAAAGTAACCTACATCAAACACAAAACGCCCAAATCCACATGTATGGATTTGGGCGTTTTTAATTTTAATACAATATAAATTTAGAAACGATTCTTAATTACTTTCGCAATTTCTCTTTTCGCATCTTTTTCTTTTTCTTTAGCTAAAGCTATTTCCATTTTAGCTACACCATCTTTTAAATATAAGCGATACGGAACAACAGTAAACCCCTTAAGCTTAACTTTATTATGTAACTTCTTAATTTCTTCTTTATGTAGCAGTAATTTCCTTATCCTTGTTTCATCATGATTAAATATATTACCATGATCATAATGTGCTATATGCATTTCTTTAATAAATGCTTCTCCGTTAACAAAACTTATATAAGAATCTTTGAATTGAACTTTACCTTGTCTAATTGACTTGATTTCTGTACCTGTTAACACTAGCCCTGCTTCGTACAAATCTTCTAAAAAATAATCATGTTTGGCTTTTTTATTTATCGAAATTAATTTCTCTCCCATAATTTATCTCCACCTTCTTGCACTATTATTCTTTTTTTTCGGTGCTAAAATCATAAAATCTATTTCTCTTTTTTCTTTACTTGCACTTAATACTCTTATCTTAACAGTCTGTCCAAGTTTATATATTTTACCTGTTCTCTCACCTTTAAGTGTATAGTTCATTGGATAAAAATTATAATAATCATCTTTAAGATTTGTAATATGTACAAGCCCTTCTACTAAATTAGATAATTGAATAAACATCCCAAACTTAGTAATACTTGTTATAACACCATCAAAAACATTTCCAACATAATCTTCCATGTATTCACATTTTTTCATATCTTGAACAGTTCTTTCAACATCAGTTGCAAGTTTTTCACTTTCAGAAGTTAATTTACCAATATTTTCCATATTTAAATCATCATCAATTTGCATATCAGGATTGTAGTTATTCTTAAAATAATATTTATGCAACATTCTATGAACAACCAAATCTGGATATCTTCTAATCGGCGACGTAAAGTGCGTGTATTCTTCACTAGCTAAACCAAAGTGTCCAAGACATTTAGAATCATAGCGAGCTTTACTCATACATCTTAGCGCTAGTGATGAAATAACCGGATAATTTTGATCATCACTAAAACTTTCAAGACATCGTTGCATGTCTTTTGGTCTTATATTATCTAAACTACCTTTAAATTTATATCCCATTATTTCAGATATTTGAGAAAATTCCTTCATTTTTTTTAAAACTGGTTTTTCATGCACACGATATAAAGATGGCAGTTGCATCCATTTCATGTGTGCCGCAACTGTTTCATTAGCACACACCATAAAATCTTCAATAATTCTCTCTGCTTCAAAACGTTCGCGAAGTTTTATATCAACAACTTTTCCCAAATCATTCACAATAATTTTAGCTTCTTCACGATCAAAATCAATCGCTCCATTATCATGTCTTTTATTTCTTATTAAAAGTGAACATTCATACATCAAGTGAATCATTTCATATATTCTATGATATTTACGCACCAAAACGCTTTCACCTTCTAATATTTTATTAACATTATTATAAGTCATTCTTTCAACAGTTTTAATAAACGACGGAAATATTTGATGTGATATAACATCACCATTTTTATCAATGATCATTTCACAAGTTATTGTTAAGCGGTCAACTTTTGGATTAAGAGAACATACACCATTGCTCAAAAATTGAGGTAGCATAGGTACAACTCTATCAACCATATAAATTGATGTTCCTCTTGTTAAAGCTTCAACATCAATTGGTGAATTTTCTTTTACATAAAAAGATACATCCGCAATATGTACTCCTAATTTATACCCTTGTTCACACAATTCAATACTGATTGCATCGTCTAAATCTTTTGCATCATCACCATCAATTGTTATGCACATACGATTAGTTAAGTCTGTTCTGTTCAGTTTTTGAACATCCGTAACATGATCATCTATTCCGCGCAATTGACGCTGTACTGCATCATCAAACTTAAGTTTAACACCTTTTTCAATTAAAATTGATAAAATATCAATTCCAGGATCATTTTTATGTCCAATCAAACGCTCTATTTCTAACTTCATAGGACTATTATAATCAACTATTTTACAAATTGCTTTTATCCCATCAACTATTTTAAAATCTTCAACATTAATAACACTCACGTTTTTATCTAATGTTTTATCATCTAGTTCAAAACGAAACTTAGTAAAGCCAACAAAACTACCCACAACTACTAAAGTATTGCGCTTTATTACTTTTATTATTTCACCTTCATTACGTTCACCAGACAGACTTGTTTTTAAAACAACTACATCATCTTTATCCATAGCTGATGATAATTTGCTTGATGGAATAAAAATACTATCGTCTTCTAAATCGACAAATCCAAAACCTTTTTTATTAATACTTATTCTACCTTTAAAGATATTTAAATCTTCACTAATAAAATAGAGACCTTTTTTACCTATTGCAATTTGAAAATCTTCTTGCAGCTTTTCTAGTGAATCACTTAATTCTTCTAACTCACTTGCTTTTTGTAATTCCATATAATTTGATAAAAGTTTAAAATCAAATTTACCTGAATTATCTTGAATCAAAGTTAATATTTTTTCTATCATCCTTTTATCTCACTTTCTTTCTTCATTTATGTACTAAAAAAGGCCCGTAGGCCATTGTTATTATAATACTCTTACTAAAATAACTAAAACAAAAAGTGCTACACCTAAACCAAGTGTTATATTCGCAACAATTTTTTCAGGTCCACGTTCTTTTGCGTTAGCAAATAAGTTTAAACCACCATTACCACCAAAAGCCCCACTGATACCGTCAGACTTTCCACCTTGTAATAGCGATAGAAGTATTATCGCAACAGCCACAATCATAATAATAATATCTAACATAGTGACATCTCCTTTATAATATGCTTACCTATTATACCAAACATGTGGATAATATGCAACTAAATAAAAAAACCAACTCGAAAGTTGGTTTTAGTTATTTAAAATTATTTAACGCAGTAGAATGCATCAGCACCTAAATATTTAGCAACAGGACCTAATTCATCTTCAATGCGAAGTAACTGATTGTATTTTGCAATACGGTCAGTACGAGACATTGAACCAGTTTTGATTTGTCCAGCGTTTAATCCTACAGCTATATCAGCAATAGTAGTATCTTCTGTTTCACCAGATCTGTGAGAAACAACACATGTATATCCAGCTTGTTTAGCCATTTCAATACAATCAAAAGTTTCTGTTAATGTACCGATTTGGTTAACTTTGATAAGAATTGAGTTAGCGATTCCTCTGTCAATTCCTTCTTTTAAGATAGCAGGATTTGTTACGAATAAGTCATCACCAACGATTTGGATTTTGTCTCCTAAACGATCAGTTAATACTTTCCATCCGTCCCAATCTCTTTCTCCTAAACCATCTTCAATAGAAACGATAGGATATTTGTCACACCATTCAGCGTACATATCAATCATTTCTTGAGTTGTTTTAGTTCCTTGACCAGATTTAACTAAATTATATAATTGAGTTTCTTTGTCATAGAATTCAGAAGCAGCAACGTCCATTGCGATACAAACGTCTTTACCTGGTACATAACCAGCTTTTTCGATTGCAGCAACGATTAATTTTAGAGGTTCTTCATTTCCATCAACACATGAAGGAGCAAAACCACCTTCATCACCAACGTTTACATTATAACCTTTAGCTTTTAAAACAGTACGTAAGTTGTGGAAAATTTCAGCACCCATACGTAAAGCTTCTTTAAGGCAACAAGCACCAACAGGCATAATCATATATTCTTGGAAATCAACAGTAGAGTCAGCATGACTTCCACCATTAACAACATTCATCATTGGTACAGGTAATGTTTTACCATTAAATCCACCAAAATATTTGTATAAAGGAATATCATAATAATTAGCAGCAGCTATAGCACAAGCCATTGAAACTCCTAAAATAGCATTAGCTCCTAAATTAGATTTAGTTGCAGTACCATCAAGATCGATCATACATTTGTCAATTCCATTTTGATCAGTTACATCCATACCTAAAACTGCATCAGCAATTTTATCATTAACATTACTTACAGCATTTAAAACACCTTTTCCTAAGTAACGAGATTTGTCTCCATCACGTAATTCTAAAGCTTCTCTTTCACCAGTAGAAGCACCAGATGGTACCATTGCACGTCCAAACGCACCTGATTCAGTTGTTACTTCAACTTCAATTGTTGGATTCCCACGAGAATCTAGTACTTCACGAGCATATACATCAATAATACTTGGCATCTTAATTTCCTCCTTGATAACCTTTTCTATAAGACAGCTATTAGCTGGTCTTGATTTTTTTACGACTTTTTGGAGCCTTAGATTGTAAACTTATACCTATTAAAACAAGTAAAATAGGCCATAAACTATGTATGTTATTAATTATATACGTTTTTATTAATTCAATATCCATTTTCGGATTAATCAATAAAATAACACCACTAATCACACAAATATATCCAATTCTTTTTCGCATATTATCCTCCTTAGAAAACAATATACTATTTTTTAACTCCATTTTATGTCTTATTTTGTAGCGTTGATGATTTCTTCAAAAGATTCAACTTTTAAAGAAGCTCCACCAATTAAAGCACCGTCAATATCTTCCATTGCCATATATTCTTTAATGTTGTCAGGTTTAACACTTCCACCATATTGAACACGTACAGCATTAGCAGCATCATCACCAAATAAAACACGTACTTGATCACGAACGATGTGACAGCAGTTTTGTGCTATTTCTTTAGTAGCTGATTTACCAGTACCGATTGCCCAAATTGGTTCATAAGCGATAACCATGTTAGCAACACATTTACCACATAAATTAGCAAGTCCACCAGTTACTTGAGTACGGATAACATTTTCAGTTTCTCCAGCATCAAATTGTGCTTCAGTTTCACCAATACAAAAGATTGGAGTAATATTAGCATCGATAAGACGTTTTGCTTTTTTATTAACAGTTTCATCAGTTTCATTGAACATTTGACGACGTTCAGAATGTCCGATAATACAGTGTGTAACACCAATATCTGCTAACATTGGCACACTAATTTCACCAGTGTAAGCACCAGTGTCTTCGAAATGACAATTTTGAGCAGCAATAATTAAGTTTTTAGCAACTGCAGTACAATCTTTAAGAGCAGTAAAAGTAGCCCCGATTCCGTATTCTGCAGCATCATGTAGCATAGGTTCAACAGCGTTTACAAAACTAACTGCCTCACTACAAGTTTTATTCATTTTCCAATTTCCAACAATAATAGGTTTTCTCATTTTATTTCTCCTGAATGATAGCGATTCCTGGTAATACTTTTCCTTCCATATACTCAAGTGAAGCTCCTCCACCTGTAGATATGTGTGTAAATTTTTCTTTAAATCCTAATTGAATTGCAGCAGCTGCACTATCACCACCACCGATTACAGTAGTAGCTCCAGGTAAGTTAGAGATTGCTTTACAAACTTCTAAAGTACCACTTGCAAAATTACTTAATTCAAATACACCCATTGGGCCATTCCAAACAACAGTTTTTGCTCCTTGTAATGTTTCTTTAAATAATTCGATTGATTTAGGACCAATATCAAGACCCATCCAACCATCTTCAATAGCACCATTAGGTACAACTTTAATATTTGCATCATTTGAAAATGCATCAGCGACAACATTATCAATAGGTAATACTAATTTATCACCAGCTTTTGCTAAATATTCTTTAGCAAGTTCAACTTTATCAGCTTCAACTAATGAATTACCGATTGCTAAACCTTGAGCAGCCATAAATGTATAAGCCATACCACCACCAATAATTACTTTATCAGCTTTTTTAAGAAGGTTATCAACTACAGCAATTTTATCAGAAACTTTAGCTCCACCAATAATTGCAACAAATGGACGAGCAGGAGTGTCAACAGCTTTTGCTAACATACTTACTTCTTTTTCAACTAAAAATCCACAAGCACTTGATAAGTGTGTAGGAATTCCAACTGTAGATGCATGAGCTCTGTGAACAGAACCAAAAGCATCAGAAACAAATAATTCACCAAGTGAAGCCCAATAAGCGCCTAATTCAGCGTCATTTTTACTTTCACCTTTTTCGTATCTAGTGTTTTGCATTAATACAATTTCACCATTTTGTAATTCGTTAATAGCAGCTTCAAGTACTTCACCTTTAGTTGCATCAACAAAACTTACTTTAGTATCAACTACTTCTCCAAGTCGTACAGCCACTGGAGCCATATTATTTTTCTTTTTATCAGCCTCAGTTTTTTCAGCATCTTTGTGATTAACTTTTCCTAGGTGAGACATTAAAATTACTTTTGCCCCATTTTCAATTAAGTAATTAATTGTAGGTAATGCTGCCATAATACGATTGTCATTTGTAATAACTCCATCTTTTAATGGAACATTAAAATCAACACGAACGATTACTTTTTTTCCTTGAACATCTAAATCTTTAACAGTTTGTTTTGCCATAATTTTTACCTCTCTTTTTACATGCTAATTATACCACCCATTAAATGCTATTACAATAATTAATTACTAAATGCCAATCATTTCACAAGATGTAAACGCATACAGTTTTTATAATTACTATTCATTTCATTTAATGAATGATAAAATTACTCAATTCCTTTTTTTGTTAAATCAATATAATGCTCTAAAACATCTTTTTCAATATAACCTGGCAAATATCCATTTAATTCACCACTTGGATAAATAAAGAAATTAGTTGGTAGACCATTAACTCCATACTTTCCAAATACTTCACCTGTTGTATCAAATAATACCGGGAATGTATATCCACTATCAGTAATCCAATCTTTAATTCCTTCTTCATCCATTTCTTGATCCAACTTACTAGTTTTCGGAACAATTATAGTTAAGAAAACAACATTTTCATCACTTTCATGAAGTTCTTGAATCACAGCTAATTCTTTTTTACAATAAGTACACCATGTTGAAATGAAACTTAAAATAACTGTTTGATCTTTATAATTTGATAATTGATGCATCGATCCATGTTGATCATACAACGCAAAATCTTGTTTTGATTTCAATACAATTTCTTCAGGAGTAACTGATGTTACAGGTTTAATAGTAGTATACACCATGTTCAAACCAACAACGATCAAAATTATTCCACCTAGTTTAATTGTATATTTAAACATTTTTTGATTTTTCTTAATTAATTCTAATATAAATTTAGTAAATATGCCCATAAAGATAAATGGAATTAAAAATCCTAATGCATACCAACAAATAAGCATAATACCTTGAACTTGATCTGCTTGTGATGCTGCCATAACAACGATCGAAGTTAAATAAGGACCAATACATGGAGTCCAACCAAAACTAAATAGAAACCCCATTAATATAGCATTCAAATAATTCATTTTTTTAAGATTTAATTTTGACATAAAATTATAATTTTTTTGCATTACATTAAATTTTATTCCAATTAATTGTATAGTTCCTAAAATAAATATAAACAATCCACCAACAATTGTAATTTCATGATTATATTTAACTAAAAATGAGTTAGAACTAATTAGCGCAAATACCATTACAAAGAAAGTTAAAGAAACACCTATCATAAACAATACAGTATAAAGCAAAACAACACTTTGTTTGTATTTAACATTACCACTATCATCAACAATCTTTGCATTTTGACTTAAATAACTCATATAGACGGGCAACAAAGGTAAAATACATGGAGAGAAAAACGATAAAATACCTTCAATAAAAACTACAAACGGACTCATCTAAAGTGCACCAAACATTACAACAATTATAACGATACCTAAAATTATACGATAATAACCAAAAACTTTAAAGTCATGTTTACGAATATAATCCATAAAGAATTTAATAGCTATAACTGAAACAATAAAAGAAACAATTGTACCAACAGCTAAGATAAACCATGCACTTGATGTCATTACAACACCACTTAAAAACATTTTAATAAGTTTCAACAAAGAAGCACCAGCCATTACAGGTACCGCTAAGAAAAATGAAAACTCAGCTGCAATTGTTCTTGATGTACCAAGTAAAACAGCACCTAATATTGTTGCGCCAGATCTTGATGTTCCCGGAATTAGTGCTAAAACCTGAAAGAATCCGATACCTAATGCAACTTTATAACTCATTTGACTAAAATCAGATATTTTAGTTTTCTTATCCATATTCTCTATAACAATAAAAAATATTCCATAAAGTATTAACATAAGTGCAATACATAATGAGCCTCTTAAATAGCTATCAATAATATCATCAAATAATATACCTATAATACCTGCAGGAATGCATCCTACAATAACCTTAGACCACAAAGACCATGTTTCTTTTCTTTGTCGTGGACTTTTATTTGAATCTAGTGGATTTAATTTTTTAAAGTATAATAAACAAACCGCTAAGATTGATCCAAATTGAATAACCACCATAAACATATTCACAAACTCTGCATTTTGAACAGAATCACTAAATACATTTAATTTTAAAAATTCATCAACTAACAGTAAATGACCTGTACTACTAATTGGTAACCACTCTGTAATTCCTTGAACTATTCCAAATATAATTGCTTTTATAATTTCCATAAAAATCTCCTATCCATATCATTATATAACAATTTTGATAATTTATTAAAAAAAGATATACAAATTGATTGTATATCTTAAAATTATTAAGGTCTAAGACCACTTCCACCTTGTAATGTTATAGTTTCACCAGTTACATATGATGCATCATCACTTGCTAAGAAAACACAAACTCTACCAATATCAGTTTCAGGATCGGCAAATCTTTGTAAAGGCATACCTTGAATAGTTTTCGCAAATAAATCAGGATATTCAGCTTTCCACTGAATTAAACCTTGTGTCATTGCTAAAGGACAAATAACATTACATCTAACATTATCAGGACCCCACTCAGTTGCAGCAACACGACTCATACCACGAATTCCTTCTTTTGCAGCAGCATAAGAACTTTGACCATCACGACCAAATAATCCTGCACCTGATGCAAAGTTAATAACGGAACCACTTGTTTCTTTTAAATGTTTAAATGAAGCTCTCATATAATAAAATGCTGCATATAATCCAGAATTTATTGCAAGATCAAAATCTTCTTTAGTATGATCAACTAATTTAACACCTGATGCTGAAACTTGTGCATTGTTAATAACAACATCAATACGTCCAAATTTTTCAATCGCTTTATCAATTACATTTTGAACAGCAGCCTCATTACCACCATCTGCTGATACACATAAAACTTCAATACCATGTTGCTCTAATTTTACTTTTGCATCTACTAATGTATTTTCATTTCTACCTGTAATAACAAGATTAGCTCCAGCTTTTGCAAAGGCTGTACTAATGCCTAAACCAATACCTCTACCACCACCTGTAATAATTGCTACTTTACCTTTTAATCGCATATTATTCCTCCAATTTTTCTAAATGTTTTCTAATTGAAGTATACACCTTATTATCATATTTATATACCATAATGCTCTATTTATTATGAATTATTTTTATAAATATTCCTGACGTTATAAGTAAAATAAAAGAAATGACATTTTAGCCATTTCTAAATTTCAGTAATTATTTTATCAATTAATTATAAACGATCAAGTCTTGGATTAGTTACTAAGATATTTTCACCATGCTCTTTATAAACTTTAGCTAATCTATCACTTAGTAAAGTCATAACTTCATAAGGAATTGTATCTA
>CAMQTJ010000036.1 GCA_947037125.1 uncultured Holdemania sp. | reverse complement strand
CTGGTTAAATATTGCTGTGTTTTATTTATTTGTCCTTGACACGGGGTACAGTTTAAAATGCTTACATCTTTTTTTATCTAAATTAATATTTTAATGAACTTATAATAGCAACAAAATCATCTTCTTTTTCAATAAAGCAACTATGACCACAATCTTTTAATTCAAAAAATTGATAATTACCACCATTATCTTTATATTTGTCTAAAACATACTTGATTTGATCATTCATTGGTTGCCATGGAAATTCTTCTTTTCCAGGATAATTTGGTAAGTATCCAAGACTGCCTAAAAATGGTAAATCACACATCGAATTATTACTTGTTATGATATCATATTCACCTTTTACCCATGTAATATTGATTTTATTTTCAATATCACTAATACCTGAAAGATTACAATAAACAGGTGACATCGTATTTAATATTCCTTTATCAGAAGGTAAAATATAAGGCCACAATTCCGTTTGTTTAAAGTTACCAGGATAATAATCTTCACCAAGTTTCATTTGCAATATACCTTCAACAAGCATATCCTCAATTTCTTTTGCTACTTTAAAAGGAGGCTTAAAATAAGTATTATTAATAACTGATATTATACCATTAGGATTATCACTAGAAGTGTCTTTTTCATAAAGAGCCTTAACAAAACCAGCATTTGCAGCACCACCTGCATACCCTATTCCATCCTTACCAACAAGTGTTCCACAAGCATCTTTTGTACCACCAAATCCAAATGGTGATAATGGGCTAATTAAAACCAAATTCTTAAGCTTTTCATTATAATCTATGGCGTATTGCATCGCAACACCACCACCTAAAGACCAACCACATAATGTAAATTTTCCAATGTTTAATTCAGTGATGAAACTATCTAAGTCATCACTCCAATCTTTAATACCTGTTTTGGAATTAATGCCTTTTCCTTCACTTTTGCCAAAGCCATTCATATCAATAGCAATAAGATCAAATTTTTCTTTTAAACGATACATTAAAGGTACAAAAAATTCACTACTTGAAACATTACCATGTACAAAAACAATAGTTTCTTTGTTTTTGTCACCCATTCTAATGTAAGCTGTTTTTAACCTTTTTGTTTCGATTATCTCTTTTTTAAATTTCATATTATCAATTCCCTTCTTCTATATTATAGTTCTTTTTGAAACCGTTTACAACACAATATGATAGTTTATTCACCTATTATTTTATATTTATTCCAATCATAAATTTTACATTTTTTTATGGTATAAATCTCATATTAAAAATTTAATTACTTTACATATATAATGCATTATGTTAATATCTATTTAAAGAAATATTTAAATAGATAGGAGTGATATCTTGCCATTAGAGAAATTAATTAAAGCACTAGCTGACAAAACAAGAAGAGATATAATTATCGAATTAAAAAAAGGGAAAATTACTTCAGGTGACTTAGCAATAGCTGTTAACATATCACCACAAGCATTGTCATATCACTTAGTTAAGTTAAAATCAGCTAACATAATTTATGAAAGTAAACATAAAAACTTTATTTATTATGAATTAGATTTAACAGTTTTAGATGAGCTTATTTTATGGTTTGATCAGTTGAAGAAAGAGGATTAATATGAAAATTAATAAAATTATTTTATACTTTTTAATGTTTCTACCGTCAATAATCACAATTATCGCCTTATTTTATATGCCAGATATAATCCCTGCACACTATGATATCAATGGTCAAGTTACAAGATTTGGTAGTAAGTACGAATCTTTAATTCTGCCAGTATTCACGATTTTATTTGGATATTTCATGCTTATAACTGCAAATTTTTCAGCAAAAAAAGAAGGAAACACAAACAATTACAATGTTACTATTATTTGTGCAAACTTGACACTTTTACTTTTTAATATAATGAATATTTATTTCATATCTTCATCTATAAAAGAAGTAATAAACCTAAATGATTATTCAATCGATATCTATACTATTATTTCAATATTTACAGGTATTATGCTTATTATAATTGGTAATGTAATGCCTAAAACAAAAAAGAATAATCTTATTGGTTTAAGGACAACTTGGAGTTTAAAAAATGATACAACTTGGAAAAAATCACAATTATTTGGTGGTATTATCTTTATTATCGATGGTATTTTGATTCTACTGCTGTGTTTTATTTTTGATGGTATCACCCTAATTTTATTATTGACATTAATAATTATAGTTTCAGCTGTAATTGCAACAATTTATACTTATATTATAGCTAAAAAGTTTGAATAACTAAAAGAAAATGAATTAAATTATATTATATTATTAAAACGGTGTACTTATTAAAGTACACCGTTAATTATATATATTAAAATCTATAGTAAAAATGTATTATCAAATGTAAATATTGACTAATTTAACTCAACATGGTGACCTTTAATTTGATAAATGATGTGCTCACAAATATTTTTTGTATGATCTCCTGCTCTTTCAAAATTTCTAAGAGCTGCAACTGTATAGACATTGATAACAATATTTTTATTATTGATCATTTCTTCACTTATAACATTAAGCATTATCTTAAACAACTCATTGATTTTTTCATCTTCTTCAGGTATTATCATTGCCATTTTAGTATCATTTTTATCATAAGCCTCAATACTATGTTCTAACATATTAATAAATGTATTCCCAACTTCGATTGATAACTCTTTAAGATTATCATCAATTTTACCATTTTTGATAACATAAGTCGCTAAATTTTTAGCGTAATCACCGATTCTTTCAAGTTCTGATGCAATCTTAATACTAGCTATAATAAACCTTAAATCTTTAGCTACTGGTTGAAGTAGTGCTAGTGTTTCTATTGATAATTCATTTATTTCTACTTCATATGAATTAACGTAATTATCCATTTCAATAACCTTTAAAGATTTATCAATATCACCATCAACTAAAGCAGTGATTACCATATGATGCATTTTTAATACTTGATTAGCCATTTGTAAAATACAATCTTTTATAACACTTGTTTTTTCATCTAATTTATACATCAACCAAACCTCCCTGTTATATAATTTTCACATCTGATATCTTTTGGATTTTGAAAGATATTTTTAGTAATATCATATTCAACTATTTCACCATTTAAAAAGAATGCTGTATAATCAGATATTCTTGATGCTTGGTGCATTGAATGAGTAACAATAATAATTGTGAAATCTTTTTTCAATTCCTCAATTAATTCTTCAATTTTAGCGGTTGCAATAGGATCTAGAGCACTTGTAGGTTCATCCATAAGTATTACCTCAGGTTTCATGGCAATTGCTCTAGCAATACACAATCGTTGTTGTTGTCCACCTGATAAACTTAGCGCGCTATCATTTAAACGTGTTGATACTTCATCATAAAGTGCTGCTTGTTTTAAAGCATTTATAACACGTTGTTTTAAAACTTTTTTATCTTTAATTCCTGAACATTTTAATCCATAAGCAACATTTTCATATATCGACATCATAAAAGGATTAGGCTTTTGAAATACCATACCAACATTAGTTCTTAAATCAACTACATCATATTTTTTATTATATATATCTTTATTTTCCATTAAAATAGTTCCATCAATTTTACATGAATCAATTAAATCATTCATACGATTAAAACATCTTAAAAATGTTGATTTACCACAACCTGATGGTCCAATAAATGCCGTAACTTTATTCTTATATAAATCAATATTGATATCTTTTAATACATGTTTATCACCATAAGATAAATTAACATCACTAACACTAAATAATTTATTCATTTTATCACCTTTGTCCTAATTTATTAAATTTATAATTAATTAATTTAACACTAATATTTAAAACTAATACTATCACTAATATAATTAATGATATTGCGCAAGCTAATTCAAAATTTGGATTATCATTAGACATAATTGAATAAATCATTAATGACAATGAAGTCCCCTGATTCGTAAGTGATGGAGTATCTGAAATAAATGTCCCCATTGTATATACTAATGCTGCACTTTCTCCAATTACTTTAGACACACAAAGTAATAAACCACTTAAAATACCATTCATTGCACCTGGAAGTACAACTTTATTGATTGTTTGTACTTTTGTTGCACCAAGTGATAGGCTCGCATCTTTTAAACCTTGATCAACTTGAGCTAATGCAACCTGTGTTGCTTTGATCATTGTAGGTAGTAAAATTACCGCCATTGTAAGTGCACCTAATAAAACACTTGTTGTTGTAGCACCAAATAATTGAGTAACGGGAAATAATACCGTTATTCCTACAAGTCCATAAATAATACTTGGAACACCTGCAAGTGTTTCAATTGATACCGACAATAATTGATTAAATTTGTTTTTGCTATTATATTCATTTAAATAAATTGCACTACAAATTGAGATTGGCGTTGCAATTAATAAAGAAACAAAAATTAAGATTAATGTATTAATAATCGAAGCTTTTATACCACCTGATGTACTTTGATAATAAATTGAATTTACGTGATTTTCATTTAAGATTTGTGCTACCTCAATTGCATTGTGCTTTAATAAAACACCTCCAATTGATATTACACCATTACTATCAAGATATTCGATACTTTCTATTTTATAACCAACATCAAAAGGCGTTATCATCCCTAAAGAATCACCTACTGTCAAACTTTTTAATTCGTTAAATTGCGAATTTTCACCAATGTAGGTTACTACTATTTCCTTATCATCATCCTTGATAGCAATATCATATTTTTTAATGTAATAATCATCACCATTATATTTAGAATCAAAATTTCTGCTATCACTGTCTACTTCTACTAAGTAATTTTTTGCCCAATAATCATCACTAAACATTTTTAAATTTATTGATTTTACACCATTAACTAGCAAATAGACTAATAAAACACCAAGTATTAGTACTGATATACCACTTGCAATATAAGTGATAGCATTTAAGATATAATCCTTAATTTTTCTCATGTGTTTTACCTACTTTATTTTTGATGAAATTTAATCCAAAATTTGTTATTAATATAATAATCAATAATACAAGACCAATCGAAAATCGAATATCATAATCCAATCCACTAGTTTCTTTTAAACCTGCAATCATTGTACTTGTTAGTGTACGTGTTGTATTAAATAAACCAAATGTTGGCCCAAACATTTTATTACCTGCAACCATTGAAACAGCTGTCGCCTCACCAAAGGCACGACCAACACCAAGTATTGCTCCTGCAAAAATACCTTGCTTAGCACTTAATAATACCACCTTAAAATTAGTTTGAACTTTAGTAGCACCAAGTGCGAGTGATGCATGTTGTAAGTCTTCACTTACTGAAGAAATTGATGATATTGATATTGATGTAATAGTTGGGAATATCATAATAGCTAATAATATTACAACTGATAATAATGAAGTTCCACCATATGTTTGAACCCCTAACATACTGGCAATTGTCATCGTAAATTTTGTAATAATACCTGCCGCAAAAACTCCATAAACAATACTTGGTATACTTGCAAGTAAATCAATAACAACTTTCATAAATTCGCTTAATCTTTGTGGTGCAATTTTCACTACAAATAAGGCTGTTAGTACGGAAATTGGAAATGCTATCGATAGTGCTAATAGTGCTGATACTAATGTGTTGATAATAATAAAACCTACACCATATATTCCCATATCTGGTCGATACTGTGTGCCAAACAAAAAATCTAAAAAATTTACAACTCCATATTGATAATTACTCATGAATGGACTCAAACCTTTAAACAGTATAAATATTATAATAATTAACATAAAACTTGCACTAATAAGGGTCATAAGCAAATAAATATTGCTTACGACCTTATCAATAATTTTATTTAATTTTGTAGTTTTTAAATTATTCATAATTTATTTTAAAGTAGTTTGAGTACCCGCATAAATTGCATTTAATGTATCTAGTGTAATATCATTAACTTCACTATTTTCATTTACAATTACAACAACCGCATCGATACAATAAATCCCACTATTTAAAGCACTTGTAACATCTTCTTGGTCACTAAAATCACGAGATGCGAATCCAATATCAGCTTGGTTAACACCATCTTTTTCACTACCTAAAACACGCTTATAACCATCAGATGATCCCGTTTGGTTCATTGTAAACTTAAAGTTACCAGCCATTGGTGAAAATGCTTCTAATGTTGCTTGTAACGTTGAGGCAACTGATGTAGAACCAGCAGTATTAATTGTAAGATGAGAATTATCTTGATTTAATATTGAATGATTACCTTTTAATGTGCTAAATGCAACCTTGCCACTAGTATCTACAATACCACCTGCTGCACTCACAACCAATGCACCTTCAATAGAATTATTCAAATAATCTAAATAAGCAACTACTAATTGTTGTAATTCTTCACTTTTATAATCACCAGCAGCTCTTGTAACATATGAAAATGGTCTTTTCATTGAATATGTATCATTTAATACTGTATCAACTGATGGTACAACACCTTCAATATTTAATGCTTTTAATCCCGTATTTAACAAATCAGTACTTAATGAAACATATCCAATTGCATTTTCATCTGATTTTACTTTAGTAATCATATCCCCATTTGAGGCAACTTCAATTGCTGTATTAGATATAACATCTAAATCAATTGCCTTTTCAAATGCTTCACGTGTACCACTTGCACTATCTCTTGTATAGATGTTTACTATTTGCTTTGTTTCTTCATTTCCAGTACTTCCATTACTTGAACAACCTGTTAATAATAATGCAACTAATCCCAATATAAGTATTTTTTTCATAAGTCCTCCTATGTGACAAATACAGTATATAAAGATAATGTAATCAAATTATCAAATAATTGTAAAATAAATGTAAAGTTTTCGACTTATTGCAAATAATAAGTTATAATAATACGCGATAGGGGAAAATCTATGAATATCGCAATAATATTATTTAATCAAATTATCGTCATGTTTTTACTTATGTTTGTAGGAACATATTTGTATAAAAAACAACTTGTTACAATCGAAGGTTCAAAACAGTTAGGCAATCTATTATTAAAAATAGTTGTACCTATTGTTATCTTAAAATCATTTGCTGTCGAATATAGCGATGAAAAACAACAAATATTGATAATAACTTTCATTTTATCATTATGTGTATTATTAATTTCAATGATTATCTCACACATAATTTATAAAAAAGATCCAATATTAAATTTCGCATCATCATTTAGTAATGTCGGATTTATCGGTATACCACTTGTCCAAGCTGTTTTAGGTGAAGATTCAGTATTTTACATAACATGTATTGTCGCACAACTTGTGGCTCTTCAATGGACTTATGGGCTTATGATAATTACAAAAAACAAGGATTTCATCAAACTTAAAAATGTTATGATAAACCCTGTAGTAATTGCTTTTATTATAGGCTTATTAATTTTTAAATTAGACATTCAATTACCCAATGTAATGATGGATACCTTTACTTTTATGGCTAATATGAATACACCACTTGCTATGATTATTTGTGGAATCTATTTAGGTCAATCAAATATCAAAAAAATGTTTACTGATTTTAGCCTTTATAAATTTAGTTTAGTAAGACTTTTATTGATACCATTGTTTTCTTTAGTATTTTTATATTTTGTACCAAATGAATACTTTGATATAAAAATTGCAATATTAATTGCTGCATGTGCTCCAGCTGGTGCCAATGTTGCCGTTTTTGCTTCAGCTCATAATAAAGATTACAAAAAAGCTGTTAATAGTGTTTGTTTAAGTACATTATTATCAATTATCTTTATACCAATGATTATATTACTTGCGACGTCAATATTTTAAAAAACACATTCATTTAATTGATGTGTTTTTTTATATATTATTTATATTCTAACTTTTTTAATCTAAATGCACATATTATAGTTGAACCAATAATTGTAATCACTATAATCATGATAATACTCTTACTAATATTATCATTAACCAACAAACCATATCCCCAAGTTGCGGGAAATAATAATCCTATTTTTTGTAAAGCATCAGGTAAAATTTCATTTGGAAACATAATACCAGATAACATTATTGATGGTAGAAACAATATTTGTGAGTACATCGTTAATTTTGATACACTTTTAGTAAATAATCCTAATAGCATACCGATACATAAACTACCAACTATACAAATTGCCAGCAACATAAAATGTCTTAATATATTAGATGGAATTTGTGCATTAAATAAAATTGGTGCTACAATATATATAATAATCGACATTATCATTAAATGAATAAAAGCTGAAATAAAATTACTTAAAACAACAATAAAATAAGGTATACCTCCAACTTTAAACGCCTTTTTCACATCAGTTGAAAAAACTTCAAGTAAGGGATGAGGCATTCCAATCATTGCACCCATGCTTACAGAAAATATCGTCATCGATTGTATTAAATATTTATCAGCATCAGCCAATATTAAAGTGAAAATATTCCCCATAAATAAAAAGAACATAATAGGAACTAGATAAAAAACGACAATAACATCTTTATTTCTAAAGTCTAGTTTAAACTGTATTATTGTATGATATATAATTGCTTTCATAATTACCCCCTATTCGCTATATCAACAAAGCGAACTTCTAAACTATCTTTTATTAAGTTTATATTTGTGATGTTTATATTACTATTTATAGCTAATAATGAAATTTCATTTAGACATTGTGATATATTATAACACTCAAATGTGTAAGTTTGATTTGTTTCTTTAACATACTTACAAATCTTTAAATTATCTAGATCAACTTTATTATCAAAGGTAAATTCAATTAAATATGATTGAACAGTATTTAACACTAATTCATCACAAGTACCCACAAAAGCAACACTACCACTTTTTATAATTGCAATACGATCACAAAACTGTTTTATTTCATCCATATCATGACTTGCAATTAAAATTGTTTTACCTTTACTTTTTAGTTCACTTATTTGTTTATGCAATAACACACGACTCATGACATCAAGGCCTGCTGTTGGTTCATCAAGTATGATAATATCAGGATTTGTAAAAAGTGCTAAAAATAAATGTAATCGTCTTTTTTGACCAGTTGATAAATTTTTATAATATTGATTTTCGATTTCTTTTATATCAAACTTTATTAAATCTGATTTATTTATTTCTGTTTTTTTCCACAAGGCAAACAAATTAATAGCTTCTTTAACTTTAATATAATCCTGTAATGTTGATGATTGTAATTGAACACCTACAGTACCATATATTTGTGCACTACCATTATCACAGCATCTTATTCCTTCAATAATCTCTAATAAAGTAGTCTTACCTGCACCATTAACACCAAGCAATCCAAATACTTCACCTTTTTTTATTTTAAGTGATACATCATTTAATACTTCTTTATTACCATAACTTTTCTTTATATTTTCTATAATTATTGCATCCATCTAATTACCTCCATACTTTTGTATTGTTTTAAAATATTCAGTTAAAGCACTTTTTATAAACTCATCCACAACAACTTGTTTTTTTGCCATATCATTATCATCCCAATCATTTTTATCTTTACTAAACTGTTCTAATTTAGGAATCAAACTCATATCACCACCTGTAAAATCTAAAATCATATCCCACCATCTTTTCGCAAGTGCTAAACTTTTATCACTTGTATGTGATTCACCACATGATTTAAGTAGAATAGCCTCATTTACTATATTCTTATATTCGCTTAAAATTTGATTGGCTAAATCAGGATTTGTAGTAAAACGATCGACTATATGGTCTTTTATTTCATTATCAAAAAACTTCCACACCCAATAATCTTTATTACCATTTTTTATCATAACTATAATATCAGCATACATACCAAAATCTATTTTATTTGACTTACTAATTTCGTCATTCAAAAGATTTATTGATTCACTTGCCTTTTTTAATGTATTAATTTGCTCATTAATTATTGCTTGTTGTTGCATTAATATTGATGAAACCTTTTTTGGATCATCTAATAAAAATATTTTATTTTTAATATCATTTAAACTAAAGCCTAAGTGCTTAAATGATAATATTTGATGAAGGTTAACTATATCTTTTTTACTATATAAACGGTATCCAAACTCATTTTTAAAGGATGGATTTAATAAATTTTGTTTATCATAATACTGTAATGTTCTAACACTCACATCCATTTTTTTCGCTAATTGTCCAACAGTTAAATATTCTTTTTCATCCATATAATTACCTCCACCATCATTATATAATATTACCTTACGTAATACACAAGCATTTTATTGAAATATATTAATACTTATGTATTAGAGTTTTCTAAATATTATAAATAACTAAACACATAAAAAGCAAAATGAAATATCGCATTTTACTTTTTATATACTATTTATTTTTTATACTAATTTTTAAAACCGATATTTCATAAAATACAATTATAAAATCTTAAGATTTGACCACCTCATAATTAACGTATGGACTATTCAAGTATTGATTAACACTTGTTATTGTTGCTACATCATTTACAGCACAATTTAATTTGTCACCCATTAAACAATGTATTGAACCCTAATTTTAAGCTGTTCTTAACAATTAATAAGCTTTTTAATAACAATCTTGAAAGACAATTCCAATATCCTTTATTATTTTATCATTAGTAACTCGACTTAAATAAAGTATAATAGCATAAGCAATTAAATAAACTATAGTAACTGCAATATATACAAGTATAAATACATCAAAATTAAATGAGTAACACTTAAAGATTGCTCCTAAAAACAATACAATTACTAAAATAATAATAAAACTTCAATCTTCTCATTAAATAATATCTTAACACATTCTATATAATCTATGTTTAGTATTGTTGTTTTAACGATTCTTACAAACGATTTATTCTTAAGCATTGTTCTAGTTGATATAATTTTAAATTGGTTGATAGACATCTTTATTCAAATATAAATAACTTTATTATCAACGCACTCTATATAATAAATCGAATTTATAGGTGTTTTATAACTAGCATTATCTTTACTTGCCACAATTGATGCTAAATATTTATTAATATACTTTATTAAATGTTCTACTTGTTTATCATAGTTATTTTTATGTCTTATTATTATTTCACATTCATCAATATCAGTTGATTCTTCAATTTTTAATAACATAAATATCACCCTTAATTATTTTTAGTATAACAAACTTCAGCATAAATTTCTTGATATATCATGTTAGTTACAATTATATTTATGTATGTTACCTAATAATAATAAAAAGTCCTAAAATTAGGACTTTTTATTATTATCTTATGACTTTATACTCCATCATACTTTCACCTTTAGTATCAAATAAACCAGTAAATTTAAACCCTAATTTTTCATATACTTTAATTGCAATAGGATTATTTTTATAAACACTTAAAGATATTACCTTTACATCATATTCGACTTTTAATATTTCTACTACTTCACTTAAGATAGGAACTGCTAAATGTTGCCCTTGATATTTTTTATCAATTAAAAAACGATCAAGCCATAGTCTTCCATTTTCACCTTCATCTGCAAAAAAACCATACATAACAAAAGCAACAAGAATTCCATCAACATAAACAGCCCTTGGTCTCCAACAAGGTTTTTCAAGTGACTCATTATAACATTCGATTATTGGCTCAATCATTTCTAATTGATGACTATGTATCTCAAGTTTTAATACTTCAACAAGATTTGTTTCATCTACTTTAATAAACTCTATTTTCATTTTTTTCACCTATTTATCCTTCACTAATAATTTTTTATAAGTTGAATCAATAATAAATGCGAATATTGGAGCAGTTGTAATGATTGATGTAAAACCCATAATTAACACAATTTCACCGCATGGTAAACCCATTGCTAAAGGGATTGTTGCAAGTGATGCTTGAACTGTTGCTTTTGGACAAAAAGCAATTGCGCTAAATAATTTCTCTTTATTATTTAAATTAGTTTTAAACAAACAAAAATATACCCCAATCATTCTTACAAATAAAGCAATAAAAATTACAATAACTGCAACTACAAATAAATCTATAACTACTTTTAAATCAACAATTGCTGCAACTAATGTAAATAAGAATATTTGAGCAATTTGCCAAACATGACTTAAAGTATCTGATAATTGCTTTGAAGAATTTTTATCATTTATATCAACACATGCACCAACTACCATAACTGCTAATAATGCAGAAAAAGGGAATAAGGTGTTTATATTAGCTTCATAACCGACAATCATAAATGCCGCTAATATTAATATCATAAATTTAGCCGTTTTATTTAATTCAATATTCTGGTAAATTAAACTTATTATTTTACCAATAATAATTCCAATAATAAGTGCACTAGCCATACTTAATAACATTACAAATAAACTAGTTACATTGATGCTTGCACCACTTAATGAAGTAAGTGATGTAAATATCATGATAACAAAGATATCATCAACTGATGATGAGGCCATAAGCATTAGTGGTATATTTTTCTTTTTACCATAGTTATTTTTAATTAAATCCAACATTCTTGGAACAATAACAGCAGGCGAAACTGCAGCAATTACACTTCCTAAAATTAATGAATCAATTAATGATAATTTAAAAAATATTTGACCCAATATACTATAAGCAAACATTTCAAATAAAGCAGGAACAAAACTTAATAAAATTGCACTCTTTCCAACTTTTTTTAAATTAGTTAAGTCAATAGACAACCCTGATCTTAATAAAATTACAATCAAAGCCATTTGCCTTATTTCACTTGATATAGCTAAAACACTAGAATCAATTAAATTCAAACAATATGGACCAATAATTAATCCCGCAATTAAATAACCGATTAGTTCTGGTAATTTTAATTTTGCACATATTTTTCCTAATACAATACCAAACAACAATATTACTCCAATACTTGCTAACATAATAATCCCCCCTTAACTGAAAAACTGATACAGTTAATTATCAGTTTATTTTATATTTTATTATATTATATTATTTACCTAAAAGTTTAAACATATTCTTTTTATAAACTTCAACACCAGGTTGATTAAATGGGTTAATATCTAACATTAAACATGTCATAGCACAAGCTTTAAAGTAGAAATAAGTTAAATAACCAAAACTGTAAGCGCTAGTATCTTCAATTGTTAAGATAAGGTTTGGTACATTCCCCTCTTTTACATGAGCCTCTAAAGTTCCTAGTTGAGCCATTTGATTAATCCAATTTAATGATTTACCTGCAAGGTAATTCATTTCATCTTTATTTTCAGCATCATGAGGAACTAAAGTATCAATTTGAGGTTTTTCAACCAATAACAATGTTTCAAATAATATTTTATTACCATCTTGTACAAATTGACCTAAAGAATGTAAGTCAGTTGAAAAAGTTGCGCTACATGGCAGTAATCCTTTACCATCTTTACCTTCTGATTCCCCAAATAATTGTTTCCACCATTCAGCAACCATTGCAAGTTGTAATTCATAAGAAACAAACATTTCACATGTCTTACCACTATTTTCTAAAATACGTCTTGCCACAGCATATTGGTATGCAACATTAGTATTTAAATCAGCAGTATTAAATTCATTATACGCATCTTTTGCCCCTTGCATTAATTTAACGATATCAACACCTGCAATCGCAAGTGGTACAAGTCCTACAGCTGTAGTAACTGAATAACGACCACCAATATCATCAGGTATTACAAATGTTTCATAACCCTTTTCAACAGCTAATTGTTTTAAAGTACCACGACATTTATCAGTAGTAACAATAATTCTTTCAACACATTCTTCTTCACTATATTTTTCTTCCATAAATTGCTTAAACATTCTAAATGCTAAAGCAGTTTCTGTTGTAGTACCAGATTTTGATATAACGTTTAAAACAACACTTTTATTTTTAATATATTCTTTAACTTGCATGAAATAAGTACTTGAAAAAGTATTACCAACAAAAATCACTTCAGTTTTATCATTAGAATAAAGTCCCTTAATCATTTCTAATGCAGCACGAGCACCTAAATAAGATCCACCAATACCACAAACAAGTAGAACTTCAGCTTTATCTTTAACTTTATTAGCAACTTTAACAATTCTTTCAAATTCTTGCTTATCATAATCTACAGGCCAATTTACCCACCCTAAAAAATCATTACCCTTACATGTTTTATCATGAATTGAAGTATGTATAGTACTTACTTTATCTTGATAGTTTAAAATATTTTCTTGTAAACCAGCATTACTCACATCAAATTTTATCATCATTAAATTCCTTCAGTCTTTCTTCTATCCACACGGGCATAATATTTGCAATTGTTTTAAATCCTATTTCCATTTTTGGTAGTTTTCCATCTTTACGTCTATTTCTAACTTTACGAAAATTTGAAGGATTTACAGCTTTCAAGGAAAGTCTTGCATGATTAGTTGAACTATCAAAATCAATTACTTTTACAGTTACATGTTCATTAACTTTAACATATCGGCTAACATCCTTAACATATCCTTCTGATATTTCTGAAATATGAATTAAACCAGTAATATCATTGTCTAATGTAACAAATGCACCATATGGTTGAATTCCAGTTATTTTACACTCTACAATTTCTCCAACATTCAATTTAAATCACACTCCTTGTATTTAATTATACCATAAGTTTGTATTGTATTATTAATAAATAATATTATTTGTGTTATAATAATTTAGTGAGGTGAAAAAAATGTTAATAGACATGTATCCTTTTTGGGCAGCAATAATTGCAAACGTAACAGCACAGATTTGCAAGCCACTATATATTAAAATTATTAAAGGACACTGGGATATGGATTTAGCTTTTGCAAGCGGTGGATTTCCAAGTTCACATACAGCAACTGTTGCAGCATTGTCACTTGCTGTTGGTATTCAAGAAAATTTTTCTTCAACAATTTTTGCAGTTACTTTATCATTTGCATTAATTGTTTGTTATGATGCAGCAAATGTAAGATATTACGCTGGTCAAAACATAAGAATTACGCAACAACTAATCAAGGATATCCAAGAATTAACTTCAACTAAACTTGATGATCCAATTTATTTAACAAAAGTTAAAAACGTCCTAGGTCATAAATGGGTTGAGGTTTTTGGCGGAATTGGACACGGTTTAATGATAGCTTCAATATTATATTATTTCATGTAAGGAGAGAAAAGATATGAGTACTCAAGAAGAACAAGTTATTGCAGTATTGGAAAAGATTCGTCCATATATCCAAAGAGATGGTGGCGATGTAGAATTTGTAGCATTAAAAGACGGTATCGTTACTGTCAATATGTTAGGTGCATGTGCAGATTGTTTATCATTAGATGACACATTAAAAGACGGAATTGAGGCATTAGTTCTTGAAGAAGTTGAAGGAATTACACAAGTAATCTTAGCAAACCCAAACCCTTATTAATTTAAGGGTTTTTTTATGAAATGCCACTTAACATCATATTCGGTATTTCTCCTTGAATAATTTGAATAACTAATGGTATTCTACATTCAAAAGGTGTTTGATTCATTATAAAAGGTGACATAACTAACATATCAGTTTTTATCACAATTTCTATTGTCATTAAAGTACAATTTACACCATAAGGTGTTGTTGTTGTAACTATTTCACCAAATAAAGTATGAATAACTTTCATATATATATTAATTTTAGGGCCATAATCAGATAACATTGCAATGTTTATAAAGTTACCAAGACTTAATGTATAAATAATTCCTTGTTCATAATAAACAACATGAGTATTAGGATCTTTTACCCCTTGCGAAGCTGCGTGTAATGACATTTCTGCAACATTTAAACAATCAGCAAGAATCCTATTTAATTCTAGTGTATTATAATTTATACCAACTATTTTACCATTTGGATCATAATCATATTCATATAATTCACTTGAATCAATATCTACAGTACTCACAGCTTTTTTTACAACATTAGTAGCTGCATTTCTTGCTTCAGTTTCCCCTACTGCTTTTACTATTGGCATTATAACTTTATTCATTTCAAATAATATAGCAAAAAAGCTACCAAACAAAACAAAAATAATTATTAATATTGTACAACGTCTTTTTATTTTTTTTATTTTATTCATATAAATACCTATTTTTCACAAATCATCACTATTGCTTCTTTAGTTTTAATGAATTCATTTATATAATCAAGATTAGGTGACTTATAACCTATATTATTATCTAACATTTCATTAAATGTATTACCACTAGTTTGAATTAATGGTATTTTGCACTTACTTTCAATAAAATTAATATTAAAACATTCATCAAATATGATGAGTTTTGAACTATAAATAATTCTTAATGTTATTTTTGGTAAATAAATTAATATTCCAATAAAACTAAATTCACTTATTTTCATTCTTTTAATTTCCAGCATTTTATCACCTATTATAGTATATTAAATAGAATTACATTTAGAATTAAATTAATATATCACTCACATTTACAATTTTTATGAACAAAATAGCGAATATTTTTTGATAATTTTAAACAAATATCAAATAAATTCGACATTTTTCTAATAATTATTGACAATTTAAGGATATAAGTTAAAATTAAGACAGAATTGGAGATTACTATGGACGCTATAAAACAATTTGAAAATTTTGGATCACTTGTATTTAATGAACCATGCATGAAAGAAAACTTACCTCGACCTATTTATAAAAAATGGAAAGAGTCGATTGTGAATGAAAATTCACTTGATCGCCACACTGCTGACGCTATAGCACACGCTATGAAAACATGGGCAATCAGTAAAAATGTAACGCACTTTACTCATTGGTTTCAACCTTTAACAGGTTCAACAGCCGAAAAACATGACTCATTTATAGAGCCTGATGAAAATGGACAACCAATAATCAGATTTTCTGGCAAATCATTAATTAAAGGCGAATCTGATGCCTCAAGTTTTCCAAGTGGTGGATTACGCGCTACATTTGAAGCACGTGGCTACACTTATTGGGATATTTCATCACCAGCATTTATTCGCGATAATATCTTATGTATACCTACTGTTTTTGTGTCATATAATGGTGAATCATTAGATAAAAAAGCACCTTTATTAAAGTCAATTGAAGCTGTGAGTAATGCCGCTGTAAAAATTGTGAATATCTTTGGCGATAAAGAAGTAAAACAAGTTTTTCCTATGGTTGGTTTAGAACAAGAGTATTTCATTATAGATCGTACATTGTATAAGAATCGTTTAGATTTAATGTTATGTAATCGTACCTTAATAGGAAGTCTACCACCTAAATCACAAGAATTAGATGATCATTATTTTGGAAGTATTCCAACACGTGTTGCAAACTTTATGAAAGAAGTTAATGAATCACTTTGGCAATTAGGAATATACGCTAAAGCTGAACATAATGAAGTAGCTCCATGTCAATTTGAAATCGCACCAATTTTTTCATCATGTAATATTGCCGTTGATCAAAATCAACTAATTATGGATATCTTAAAAAAGACTGCAGAAAAGCATGATTTAGCATGTCTTTTACACGAGAAGCCTTTTAATGGGGTTAATGGTTCTGGTAAACACAACAATTGGTCACTGGTTACAGACGATAATCAAAACTTATATGAACCTGGTGAAAAACCGGGCGAAAATGTTCGCTTTTTATTATTTATGTGTGCTTTTATTAAAGCAGTTGATAAATACCCTGAATTATTAAGAATGGGAGCATCAAATGCCGGTAATGACTTACGTCTTGGAACAAGTGAAGCACCACCTGCTATTATATCTATTTACTTAGGTGATTTCATCGAAGAGATATTATCAAATCTTGAAAGTAGTAATTCAACAAGTATTAGTCGTGCCAATCAAGTAAGTGTGTCACCAATTACTAATTTAAGCTATCTACCAAAAGATAACACTGATAGAAACCGTACCTCACCAATGGCCTTTACTGGTAATAAATTTGAATTTAGAATGTTAGGTTCTAGTTTATCATCATCTTCAACCAATACATTTATTAATACAATAGTTGCTGAGGTTTTAGATGAAATTGCAAAGGAACTATCAGACTTAAAATATAAGCACGATATCAGAAAAGAATCACTAGATATTTGTAAACGTATAATTAAACAACACAAAAGAATTTTATTTTCTAAAGATGGATATTCTAATGATTGGCTAATAGAAGCAAAAAATAGAGGTCTTGTTAATATCGAGACATACGTGGAATCGATCAATTCGTTAATTGATGATAAAGCTATTAATTTATTTACAAAATATAATATTTATTCTAAAATTGAATTATATGCAAGACATGAAATATTAGCTCAACAATATAATAAAACTATTGGTATTGAAGTTAAAACTTTAATTTATATGATTAAAAAAAATATTGTACCAAACATCATGCAAGAACTAAATGATTATTTAACTATTGCCTCAAAGACTAATATAGATTTTATAACTAATAAAGTAAGTCAATTAAGTTGTATATTAACTGATACAACTAATTTATTAGACAAACTTGAACTTGAATATAAGAAAATAATTGATTCAACTTTACCAAGTATTGATAAAGGATTAAAAATTAAAAATGAAATAAATCCAATTATCAATCAAATAAGATCAATTGTTGATAATTTCGAAGATAATTGCAATTGTAAAAATTACACTTTACCAACATATGTTGATATGCTTAATCGAACTATTTAATTAGTTCGATTTTTTTTATACAAGATAATTCTTAAAATAATAAAGCAGATAATAATAGTAATTTTCGGCATAAAAAAACACCCCTTTTATAAATTATACGAGGTGTATTATTAATTATTCGATTTTTATATTATTTTGGCTAATTTTACTATCAACAAATTTTTTAACTAATATATATATTACAGAAAATACTGGAACTCCTAAAAACATTCCTAACAACCCAAACAATCCACCACCCACAACTATAGCAAACATTACATAAAGAGTTGGAATCCCCATAGAATCACCTAATATTTTAGGACCTAAGATATTACCATCAAATTGTTGTAATGCAATAATGAATAAAATGAACCAAAATGAATCAATCGGATTAACAATAAATAAAATAACAAAACCTGGAACTGCACCAATAAAAGGACCAAAAATAGGTATTACATTAGTACATCCAACAATAAAACTTATTAACATAGCAAATTCAAATCCTAATAACACCATACAAATATAGCATAATAAACCAATAATTAATGAATCAATTAATTTACCAACTATAAAGTTATTAAACATCTTAGAACTTAAACGTACAACACCTCTTACATGGTCAACCATATTTTTCGGAAAAAGTACATATAGAACTTTTTTGATTTGCATATAAAAATGGTCACGATCATAAAGTATGTAAATAGCAACTACAACACCTAATAAACTACTAAAAATAACCGAAACAGCTTTAAATGAATAATTTATAATTGTAGGTATTGAAGATGTTAAAAACTCAACACTTGCAACCACTAATTGTTCACCAAAATCAAGTATATGAGTTAATAATTCACTTGATATATTAAATTGGTTAATAATTTCAGCTGTAAAATTATCTGCTTGTTCAATATAGGTACTCATTTGATTAGATAAAATTTTAACACTATCAATAACTTGTGGTATAACTATCGCAAAAAAAGCAATCAACATTATAAATAAAAACAAAATAGAAAATCCAACTGCAATTTGTTTTTTAGAATTATCTTTTAATTTACTTTTCTTTAAAACTCTTACTTCTATGTAACGCATAATAGGATAAAGCAAAAATGCAATTGAAAAGCCAATAATAAATGGCATTATAATTCCTACTAAATTCATCAAAATATCACTAATAATGTTCATATTCAATATTGCAATATAAAACGTAATTAAAATAATTCCTGATATAGTAAATACTAATATTTTTTCTTGTGTTTCTTTATTAAATTTCACTTTCATAACATCACCTATATCATCATAACATAAAATATAGTAAAATAGTATAGTAAACAGAATGTTAAATGGAGGATATATTGTGAAAATTATGACGTTCAACTTAAAAAATGATACAGTATTAACCTTTAAAAAATATCGTAGTAATGTTCGCTCAGTTCATATTTTTGATTTATTAAAAGAACATGACTTAGATATTATAGGATTTCAAGAATGTAATGATGAAATGTTTGATAAATTAGTCAAATTTTTACCGCAATACACCTTAATTGGACAAAGTCGTTCAAAAAAAAATAATGGTGCCTTTTCTGAGTATACATGCATTGCATATAAAACATCCTTATTCACAAATAATTTTAGCAGTACTTTTTGGCTATCAAAAACACCTAATGTAATAGGTAGTAGAAATATTACAAGTGTCTTTCCAAGAATTTGTACCATGATTAATTTAACAAATATTGAAAATAATCAACATTTTTGTATTTTCAATACACATTTAGATCATTTATTGCCATATAATCGTCACAAAGAAATTGATGTTATCTTAGATAAAATTAAAACTGTCTTAACAAGTGACACTAAAATAATTTTAATGGGTGATATGAACACAACTATTAAATCAAAAGTAGGCACAAAAATCTTAGATTTCACATTTAAAGGTATACAATTTAAAAATGCCTATCAATCAAATGAAGTATTTAATACACTACATTTTTTCAATGGCAAAGTTAAAGAAAGTAAATTTCCTATAGATTATATTTTTGTGTCATCAAACATTAAAATAATTGATTGTAATATCATTACAACAGATTTTGATGGTTTATATCCATCTGATCATTTCCCTGTAATAGCTAATATCATTTAGCTATTTTTTTATGTTTGTAATTGATGGATTATCAAGTAAATTACCGTGAAAATCAAATCTTGAACCATGACATGGACAATCCCATGTTAAGTCATCATAATTAAATTTTAATTCACAGCCTAAATGAGGACATCTAACTGATACAAAGTGTCTTTTACCATCACTATCTTGATATACTCCATATTTATTAAATTCATATAAAATAATCATTGATTCATTATTTTTAAGAGAAGATAGTTTATCATTAGGGATAATTAAATTATCAATTGCAATTCCTTTAATAGAATGCATTGTATCATCAATAATATTCGATAATGACGCACTTAAATTGATTCTGTTGCACGAAAAAACACAAGCATAATCATTAGCTATACCAAGTATTTGATCGCTTATAATCATACCAGCTACCATTGCCGATGTCATACCCCATTTATTAAATCCTGTAGCTACATAATAATTAGGATATTTATCATTTACTCTACCAATGTATGGAATCTTATCAATTGTCATACAATCTTGTGCAGAGTATTTAGCAACACAACTAAAATTATCAATTACACCTTCACCTTTTTTAATTAATTTTTCATAACTATCACCATTATTTTCACCACAACGATGTTTACTACCACCAAGTAATAATTGATTAGCGACATATCTAAAAGACAAATAATCTTCATCAATCCCCAAATACATATCATTTTTATTTTTTTGATTCGCAACTTGAATTATATAACTACGCTCCTGATGCATCTTCATAAAAAAATGTCCTACTTTATTAATAAATGGAAAATGAGTAGCAAATACAACATTATCACATTCAATTTCATAATTATCACAAATTACTTTATTTGCAACAACATCTGTTACTAAAGTATTTTCATAAACTTTAAATTCTCTTGCAACACCTTTAATAAAATTTAATGGATTAAAACTTGCTTGATTTTTAAATTCTAATGCCGATTTCACCTCAAATGGTAAGTCAATATCATTGTGAAATACAGCATCAAAACCAAGATTTTGTAATGCAATATATTCTTTTTTTAAACGTTGAACATCCATAGTAGAATATAAATACGAACTACATCTTTTAAAATCACAATCAATTTTTAATTCACTTACAATACTTTCAATTTCATCAATTGCTTTTTCGTTTACATCTAAATATTTTTTTGCTGTAGAAAAATCAAATTTATTGATTAAATAATCATAAATTAAATTATGTTGTGATGTAATCTTTGCACTAGTATTTTCAGTTTGTCCACTACCAATACTTTTTGCCTCCACAAGTACTACATCAATATTTGCTTTTTTAAGTTTATAGGCAATTAATATACCAGCAATTCCCCCACCTATTACAACAGTATTACATTTAATATTTTTATCTAACTTTTCAAATCCATCTAATTGAGTCGTTTTTCTCCATATTGATTCCATTTTATACCATCCTTTTTATAATTCCACTAATTTCACGTCTTAGTATATCTTAAGACAATATTCTATATTAATAATTTATGTAACGCATCTTTTATCTATAAAGTGCTTACTAACACAAATTCAAATACAGTTATTCTTAAGTATATAAGTATTATTAACAAACATCTATTTTTGATACATAAGTTTTATTAATTGTTTTATATAAATAAAAAAAGATTATTTGATAAATAATCTTTTTCATTTTATATTATTGTTGCAATACTATTGATATGTTAAAAACTGAATCTTTAATTTTTCTATTTTCAATCCCCTTATATTTCTTAACAATTTGTTCTATATGTTTGATACCATATCCATGTAAACTTTCATTAATTTTGTTACTTTTCAAATTATTAATATCAACAATATTATTAGTAGAATTATTGACCTTTATCATCATAAATTTATCTGACGATTTCACTTCTAAATTAACCATACCCTGCAAGTTATTATTTTCAACATATGATTGAGAAGCTTCAAATGCATTATTTAATATATTACCTAGTAAACAACAAAAATCGACATTATCTATTTTAAACTGATTAAGCTTACTAAAATTACATTTAAATTTAATATGTGGATATTGTACTATTTTTTGATTAATTAAAGCATCAAAAACAAAATTACCACTTGATACAAATTTGTTTAGATTATTGACATTTTCCAAGTTTTTTTCGATGTATTGTTCAGCTTTTTCGTATTCATTGTTTTCAATTAAATGTAATAATACAGTAAAATCATTTTGATGATTATGCCTAATTGTTTTCATTTCAAACAATTGATCACTCAAATTATTTGCGTATTCAACATTTTTATCATTTACTATAGATAAATACTGTAAGGTTTCATTCTCTATTTTAATCTTATCAATTTTAATAATTAAAATGATAACCATAAAAATACAAATAATTAATAAAGTAAGAACATAAATCGTGATAATATCATTAATTAATAAATAATTATAAACAAAATACATTAATTCACTATAAAACACATTAAGACATAAGATTACTATTAATATGATAATAATAGTTTTAAGTACTTTGTATTGTTTATGATTAAAATATTTTACAGTATAGAAAAATGAAAAACATAAGCAAAATTTTGTAGAAGCTAATAAATAATTCCGTAAAAACACTAAACTAAGAATAGCATTTATTCCAAATTTACTACAAATAAGTGCTGTAAAAATTATAACTACATTAGTTATAATGAAATAACTAAATATTTTTTTCCTGCCGATTTTATTTATTTTATTTCTAACATTAACCGCAACAATTAAAATACTTTGAACTACTTTTAAATATAATTTTTGGATTATATTACTTTTGTTATCATTAAACGCAATTTCATCAATTGATACCAACAAGTTAGTATCTAAATTTAAAGAAGTCCACACTTCCTTACGATAAAACTTAGATTCCATTATTCCAAAAAAAGCTAGAAATAATACTGTGCTAACTAAAAAGTTATAAAGTTCACTATCTACCATATTTTTTTACCAGCTAAATAATTGATCATAAATTCCTCCACTATTTTTCTTCTTCCTCTTGATATTACTACACTATTTTTAACACCTTTTAAAAACACATTGTTTTTCTCTATTTTTTGTATGTGCATCACATTAACGATACATGAACGATTAATCTTAATAAATAAGTTATCATCAATTAAATCTTTTAAATCCTCAAGTTTTCGAAATCCTAATTGCTGAATTGTTTGGGTATTTGTATATAATAATAATTTGCGATTAAT
>CAMQTJ010000035.1 GCA_947037125.1 uncultured Holdemania sp. | reverse complement strand
TATAACTATTGACATATAAGTTCAAATAAAAAGATAGAACATTTTAAAACTTAAGGTTCTATCTTACTTAATATTTAATTTCTTCAAGCAAATACTTTAATCTATATCTGCGAATATTTTTTCATCATTCAATACTTTTAATTCTCGCTTAGTAAAATTATGTCGTTCGAATAAATCCTTACGATATTTTTTAGTTATTAACATAGATTGTTTTAAACGATAATTACTGATATTTAAATGATGACCACTAATCAACACTTCAGGAACTTTATGCCCATCATATTCAAATGGCTTTGTATAATGAGGATATTCCAAAAAATCATTTTCAAAAGACTCATCTAAATGGCTATTTTCAGCTATTACTCCATCACTTACTCTAAATATAGCATCGCTAACAATTTGCGCAGCTAATTCACCACCCGTTAAGATATAATCACCAATACTAATTGCGCCATCAACATAATTATTAATTCGATGATCAAAACCTTCATAATGACCGCAAACTAATATTATATGTTCATTTTCTGCTAATTGACGTACAAGTTTTTGATTTAAACAAACGCCTGTAGGTGCCATCAAATATGTTTTACTGTTATAACTTTTAACACTTTTCAAACAATCAACAATCGGTTGGCAACTTAGCACCATCCCATTGCCACCACCATATGGTGTATCATCAACTTTTTGATGACGATCAGTTGTATAATCTCTAAAGTTCACGACTTCTAATTCAATATTATCTTTTTCTAATGCCCTTTTTATAATTGATGTTGTTTTAAACCCATCAAACATTTCAGGAAATAGCGTTAAGATTGTTATTTTCATATTAGCCCTTCAATTAACTTCACTGTTATTTTATTTTCATCTGCATCAACATCCATTATAAATGCATCAACATATGGAATAAGACAAGTAGTATTATCCGGTTTTGTAATACGTAAATTGTTATGCGCTAAATTTTCTTCAACTTCTTTTACTTTACCAATCAAATTATTATCTGTATCATACACTTCCATGTCTACAAGTTCATGAAAATAGAAACCTTCTTCTAATTCTTCAACTGTCGATTTATCAACATATAAATTTAAATCACGATATTGGATAACATCATTTATATTATCTAATCCTTTAAACTTTAAAAGTAACATCCCTTTATGCATTTGACTCTTTTCTACTATTAATGACATTCTAAAATCATCACCTAAATAGATCGCATCATCTTGTTTAAATCTTTCTTCTACAAAGTCAGTATAAACCTTAACTTTAAGCTGACCTCTAATTCCAAATGTATTTACTATTTTTCCAACTAATAAACCTTCCATATATATCACCTCTTTTATATTATACCAAAATAAAAGGATGTTTACACATCCTAATACGCTTCAAATTTAATTGTTATTCTTTTATTTTCAACTCTTGATGCTACACTCATCATTTGACGAAGTGAAGAAGCCATTGTACCTTTTCTTCCGATAAGGCGTGCAACGTCATCGCTTTTTGCATATACAAATAAAATAATTTCATTTTCAACTAAGCTTGACATAGTTTTAACTGAAATTGAATCTTTATCGTCGACCATAGGATAAACTAGATCATACAATACTTTTTCAAGTTCTATCATGATTATTTAGCTTTTTTAGAATCATGGAATTGTTTCATAATTCCTTGACCTGATAAAATGTTACGTACAGTATCTGTAGGTTGAGCTCCAACGCTTAACCATTTTAAAGCTAACTCAGCTTTAACAGTTACGATAGCAGGGTTTGTAGTTGGGTTGTAAGTACCGATAGTTTCGATATCACGTCCATCACGAGGTGCTCTTGAATCTGCAGCAACTATTCTATAGAAAGGTGCTTTTTTAGCTCCCATTCTTTTTAATCTTAATTTAACAGCCATTTGTATTTCCTCCTGTGTAAAAACTTTACCTACTAATAATACCATAAATAAACTAAGTGTCAAGTAAAACTACTTAACACCTTATAATATTTTTATACAGATATAAAAATTAAACCACATCACTATATATTGTTTTTTTATGCACCAATCACTTATTAATTTACCAATTATTCTATTCCATTATTATCTTTTTTATATTAGTGAAGATTTTTTCAACATTCCTAAAAGAATAAATTTTTATGGCATTTACATTATTGTCATTTGCATTCACTGACATTACGCCCACATCATAAACTGTTACAAAATTTCTAAGTTGTCTTTTTTCATCGAAAAAGAATATTTCAATTGACTGAGTAGTTTCGTCAAATCCTTCAATACTTGATCCAAATATATTTTTAAAATAATAACCATCAAATTCTTGTTTGATCAAAGATATAGATTCATCACTAATCGTATTATACGAAAACATCTCATCAGTATTAAATGTTGTATGCTCTTTTATTGAAACATTAATATAACTTGAATCTTCAAACATATCATTTATATCTATTTTAGCAATCAAAAACAACCCAATCATTACTGTTAATATGATACATACTAAAATTATTTTTTTGATCATAACTACCTCCTAATCATATTACAATTATAGATTAATAATAAACAGTATTAGCATATTCACTTGGTGTTATTCCATAGTATTCCTTAAACTGTCTCGAAAAATAATGAATAGAACTATATCCTAACATTTGAGATACCATAGTTACTGTGTACTCATTTGACTTTATAAGCTTAGCGCTTAATATACACCGTTGATTATTAATGTACTTTATCGGACTGATGTTCAAATTTTTTTGAAAGGTTTTATAAATCACACCTTTACTAATATTAAACTCATCACATAAAGACGTTAAGGTAATAGAATGCGTAAGATTTTTTTCAATATAAATCAATATAGAATTCAACAATTCTTCATCATACTTAACTTGCATTGGATTATCGGTGGTGATTTGTGATTGATCTAATTGTAGTTGCTTTCTAATTACCTTGGTAATAATTAATTGAATGTAAGCTAGCATTAAATCATCATCTGACCAATGCTTACGATAACTTACTTTAATATATTCATTAAGAAGCTGTCTTATTTCATTCTCCGTAGTGAACATTTTATTTATCAATAATTTCTCATCACATATTTTAGCTCTAAAAATTATCTTCATGTAAGAACATGTCTTTTTTAATTTTTTAGTACTGATAGAAAATTTTTGATAAGGACAAAAGAACATGAAGTTACCAGTTTCCAAAACAAAAGATTGATCATCAACATCAATTGAAAGAGTTCCATAATCTACAAAATATAGCTCACAAAAATCATGTATTACATTGTGAAGTTCATATTCAGTATTACGAATATGATAGTAATATCCCAAAATTTCATCAATACTAGTATTATGCTTTATCTTTGAATATTTAATTATATTAACACTAGCAATACTTTCAACATCTCTATAGGCAAGTTTAAATTTCACATGCCCTGACATACAAATAAGATTAAAACCAATCCCTGCATCTATTACTAATGGTCGATAAAAAGAAAAACATTCATAATGATCAAAGTCTTTACTCACAACAACCATACCAATTCCATCAATTAATTCAAGATAAACAGGTTTAGTACTAACATAAAACCTCTCCATTTCACCATCATCAAATAATTCGTGAATTAACTCCTTATACCCATCAAGCTTATTATATATTTCTTCATGACCATAAGCTGAAAACTTTAAGTTTGTAGTCTTCATGTACATCTTGATACCCCCTTAATTATTTTATAACATTCTAACAATTAATAATATCATATATAATTATTTTAACATATTACCCCATAATATTATAATTAAACATTACATATAAATTTAATATCTTCTTATAAATAAGTACAATGCAAATAAAACCATCAAAGATGGTTTTATTTAATATTTGTATATATTTTTATTAAAAAGTGAATGGTACGTATTTGTAAATCCCTAATAAACCACCAATAATTCCAATTGCGATACAAATATAAATCAGCTTCATTGGTGTTGCTTTCTTTTTAGTTAATAAATAATAACAGAAGTACGTAAATAATAATGGTAAAAATCCTGGCATAATTTTATCAAATAAGTCCGTTTGTAAGTTGAATATTTTATTACCAACATCAAGAGTTAAAGGTAATGAGAACTTAACATATGTAGGGATAAGTGATCCTACTACCATCATACCAACAATTGAAGATGCACGTGAAATCTTTTTAGTTGATTTTTTTAATGTTACAGCAGCACCAGTTCCTAAACGATATCCATAATCCATTAAAAATAATCTTAAAAATAAATGTACAGCATTAAATGCTACAAAGAATATGATTGGACCCATAATTGAACCACCCATCGCAATAGATGCACCAACACCTGCAGTAATTGGAAGTAATGTCATCCAAATTAGAGCATCACCTACACCACCTAGCGGTGACATCAATGAGATTTTAAGTGAGTTTATTAGTTCTCTGTCTTGACGTGTTTCTTCCATCGAGATGATTACACCTTGAACAAATGTAACTAGGAATGGATGAGTACCAATATAAGTAACATGATTTTTCGCTACTTCAATCATTTCCTCAGGTTCATTTTCGTATACTTTTAAAAGTCCTGGCAACATACAATATAACCAACCATTAGCTTGACGGCGTTCGTAATTGTATCCTGTTTGCAAAAAAGATGAGCGCCAAAGCATTTTTCTAATTTCTTTTTTAGTTACAATATTTTTAAATTCCATCATATAAATTGTCCCCCAGCGATTCTTCAACTTTCTCAATTTTATCATTCATATAATAATCGTAAGCAGCAACAGCACATCCTACTATTGCAACTGCAAGTACTGGCAACTTTAAATACGCTGCAAGTATTACACCTACAACAAAAAATGGTAAGTAAGCTTTTTTATACATAATTTTACAAAGTGTTGCAAAACCAACTGCTGGCATTATTCCCCCAACTGCAGCAAGTCCTGCGATCAACCATTGTGGCATTGAGTTAATAAGATTTATTGATTGGTCTGCACCAAAGTATAGTGGAATAAAAACGATTACAAAGTTGATTGCAAAATATGTTGCTTGCCAACCAAACATGATGCGATCATACTTTTTGAAATCATGAGCCTCAATCGCTTTATCAACCCAAGGATTAATAACTGCAATAAAACTAAAGAATGAAATTGTAACTATCTGACCAATTATTGCAAAAGGTAAAGCAAGTCCTACAGCGATACTTGGATCTTGTTGTGTAATAATTGTGAATGCTGTTCCTAAAATTCCTCCAATAACAACATTTGGAGGTTGTGCTCCTGCAAGTGGTACTAATGCCATCCAAACAAATTCAAGTGATGCCCCTGCAATTAAACCTGTTTCTAAATCTCCTAAAATTAACCCCACTAATGGACCTGTAATTATTGGTCTGTGAATATGTATTTGTCCATTATATAAATCGATTCCGCAAATACCAGCAAGTGTTGCTAGTAATAAAATTTGTATTATACTTATAGTCATAATATTTTTCCCTCTCTATTATAAAATACTTAAAAGATCTATAATTTTGTCTGATGGTACTGGTTGCACTTGTAATTTAACACCTAAATCCGCTATTTGTTTAAATGATTCGATATCATCTTCAGTTAAAGCAAGTGAACGGTGTATTCTTTTTCCTGTTGCTGTATTATGTATATTACCTATATTAATTGAATCAATTTCTACTCCGCCTTGTACAAGTCTTAATGCATCTTGAGCTGATTTACAAACTATAAAAATAAGTTGTTTCGGACTAGCCTTTGGAAGAACTGCAATTGTTTTATCTATTGAAAAGAATCGAATTCCAACTTGTTCACTTACAACCATTTCCATTAATGCTTGTTGAACAGGATCGTTAACCACTTTATCATTAGCTACAATTATAAGATTAGCCCCTAAAGTGTTTGCCCATGTTACTCCAACTTGTCCATGCAATAGACGATCATCAATACGGATACATAATAATTTTCCCATAATATTTACCTCTCATTTGAAATTGCTGACATACGCACGGTATGTCTTAAACCACGAATCACCATTGAAATTGTATAGATATTTTCATAAGGACAAACACCTGGATATCCAGCATCACCAATATGATGAATATCTACTCCACATCGTTTAGACATTAAAGAAAATTCTCTTATAGTTTCTACTTCACTACTTTCTTGTGAAGTTCCAATAGCTGACATAATTAATTTATTATGTCTATGTACAAGTTTAGTAGCTGACTTAACATCTTCGATATCAACCCCTGGTACTGTACCTGGTGCTGGAACTAATATACAATCTGCTCCATTTTCCATAAAACTTAAAATCGCATCTTCATCAATAACGGATTCACTAACACCTGCACCATGCATTTTCCCTGCAATTATCATTCCATTAAAGTGTTGTTTCGCAACTTTTAAGCTTTCACTAATAGCATGATTAGAAACACCCATCCCAGGGTTTCCTGTAATACATATGATATCAAATCCTAAATTATGACACTTTATAAAATTTTCAGCTGTAGCTTGACGCCCTTTTGGACAAGATATTTTACCTTCCATCAAGATTGCATCTGTATCTCCGACAGGTTCAAGGTTGATACCAACTGGTCTACCACATAATTTTTTTAATAAACGAATTGGATCATCACTTTGTGGTAATCCACCAATTTTAATATTATTTAGATCTAATTTATTTAATAACATTAAATCAGCACCATAACTTCTAACAATTTCAGCATTAGTAATATCAATAGGTGTTGGTTCAATATAAGAAATAATTTCAGCAAGTACAGTTCTACCCTCACTCGCCTTAATTGCATGAATCAAATCATCTTTATCCATAACAGCAAAGTCACTTGCACTACATGCTAATAATCTTTTTTTAAAATCTTTACTCATTTTCTCATCCTCTTTCAATCTTCACTACAATTTTTTTGCGCGCTTTGTAGACGCTTACATTTTATCATTGTCTGTATAACATGTATTTGCATTTTCTTCCTTTTGGTTTATATAATATTCCACTAATTACTAAAATCATTAACTTTTTCTAGTTAATGAACAAATTAAATTTTAACCGTAATATTTATTATAAGTTATTTCTTTTAATAATAACACCAAATCATTTGGTTATTAATTAAAAAAATAAAACTCTATTATTATTATTTACAATATGTTTAATATACTTTAAAATTAATTCCCTATAAATACTTTTCTTTCATTCAATTAAACGATTATATCTTATCTAATTTATAAAATAATCACTAAATATTAATAAAAAAGTATATAAATTAATTTATACTAATTCAACCTTAACCTAATAGTTTAAATCTAAAATGATCTAAAATAGTTTTTATTCCATTAATCTTCTAATCCTAAACTTTACAATTAAACAAAATATCGAATACTCACAAATACAAATCAACATTACTTGCATTAAATAAGAAAATACAATCATTTCAATGTTTATATCCATTAAAAAATTATCAGTAAAATCACTATAATCAACAGCAGAAATATAATCAACTTCAGTATCAAATATTAATTCTTCATCATTTTTAACAACTTGCACATTATTTTCAGGCATAAAATAAGTATTTGTTTGAATTAATATAACAGTAAAAAGTAATGTAGATAAACTAAATGCTATAAACTGAATTATTAGTGTTTCTATTACTAGTTGTGTATATAGTTTAGTTTTTGATACCCCCATACAAAACATTGATGCTAACTCTTTTTTACGTTCATAAAATTTCATTGCGATAAGTAGTGCTAACACTATTACTACATTAACACAAATAATACTTACAATTAGTTTTCCAAATAAATTAAGGATAATAAAGTTTTGACTATACATAACAAATTGCTCATCATGTGCATCAAATATTCTATTAGTTATATTTTGATTTTCACTTATAAAATCATCTATCAACAATGCATTTTCTAGTGCAATCAATACACTATTTTTAAGCTTTGATTCTTCTATATCTGTTTCACTCAAACCTTTTATATTTGTTATAGCATTTTTCATATAAGTTATTTCATCAACTGTTTTGCCACTTACATAAATTGTATTTTCCGGTTTGAACATAATCCCTGTGTTTTCATCATCATTTAAATTATTTTTAAATATTCCAACTACTTCAATTTCCATTTGTACTTGATCATCAACTAATCCAAGATTTTCAATCTCTTTTAAACTACAGGTGTTTAGTGTAATCGTATCACCTATTGCAATATTATTCTTATTTGCAAGTGTCATTTCAATTAGTCCAACATTTAAATTTTGATCAAAATCACTTTGTTCAAGTAATCTACCGTTAATCAATGAAAATTCATTTGCCTCAAATTGGATCATATCAGCAAAATAACTACCTGATAGAGAAATGTTAGGTGAATTTTCATCACCACCTCCATCATACATTAAAACAATTTCTTCTTTAGTTAATGGTTTAAAACTACCTGCAAACATCATTTCTTTTCTTACATAATTAACTGCCTTGATTTTATCATTACGTCTTATTAAAGATTGTATTTCTTGTACATCTATTTCATGACTTTCATCAATACTTTTATATTCAATTACAGGCTTCATGACACTTCTAACACTATTTAAAGCACTATCAGATGCCCCAGCAAGTGTTAAGCCTGTTAATAAAATTAAGTTAGTAAAAAAGAAAAGTGCAAAAAATATTATCGCTCTTTTCTTATTTCTAGTTATTGATAATTTAACTCTATTAATAATATTCATAGATAATCCCTCAGCAATTCATTAATTGATTGTTTTGTATATTTTTCACTTGGAAAATATGATAATGAAATAAAATAAATCACTAAAACAATAATGATTATACAACTAAAAATTGGTGTAATAAATAATGATAACCCAAAAACAGTTTTAATAATAAATGATATTAATAAATAGATTATATAACCAAATATCAAACTAATTAAATTATTAAAATTACTTGAAGCAATTAATATATTCATGATTCTTTTATATGAAAAGTTCATTAACTTAAAATAACCAATTTCACTTTTACGATAAAATAGTTTTAACGTTACACTATTAAATAAATAAATATACAATATAAACATAATCATTAAAATACTACAGTTCACAAATAAACTTATTTGTTGGATTGTTATTAACTCATTATTTAAGTAATGTTGCCAAAAACTATCAATATTGTTTTCTAGCATAAATTGTTCATAATTATCTTGATAATACAAATCTGTTATTTTAACTTGAATATCTTTTGTTTTATCTAATTTATACTGCTCCATTTCACTACTTAACACAAAGACATTACCTATATTTTCTTCTCTAAAATAATCCATATCAAAATTGTAAAAATTGATTAAAGTTTGCGCATCATTTGACATAATCCCTACAATTTCAAATTCTTTGTCTAGTGTTTTTAAATAGATTGTTTCACCAATTATATCTTCACTAATTCCTGAACTAAATTCATTTTTTATAAAAGTATCGTCAACTATTATTTGATTACTCACTGTTGGATAGTTTCCATATTCAATTGCCTCATCAAGCATAAAAGCAGTATCTTTAATATTTGATGAAATACCAAAAACATTTCCTTTTTCATCTTGGACATGTTGTTTTTCAATGATATATTCATATTCAATATCAGCTAAATTATTTTCTCTTATCCTTACAATGTCTAAAGGATAATTATCATAAAAGTCTTTTAATACAATACTATTAAAATTACTTTGATACCCTGCAATTAAAAATAATAAGATAAAAATAATACTTGATTTAAATAACTTTAAAATTGATATATTAAAATACTTATTTTTAAGTAAGTGATAATCTTCTATCCAATTATATTTTTGCTTTATAATATTTATCTTTTCTATATTTATTATTGTTTCATCATTTCTGATAATACTATTAAAATCGTTTTTACTCATTTCAATTTTATAATCATATAATTCTTCAAAAACTTCATCATGTGTACAAACTATAATTGTTTTACCAAATTGCTTTAAAGAATGTAATAATTTCGCTACCATAATAGCATTTGTTTTATCTAATGATGATGTAGGTTCATCACAAACTATTAAGTCACAATCCATTAAGAGTGCTCTAATGATACTAATACGGATTCTTTGACCATTACTTAATTGGTTTGGATATTTATATAAGTGATCCATTAATTCAAATTGATTAAATAATTCAACTATTTTGTTTTCATCATTTCTTATAAGTTTTAAATTATCTAAAATACTTATATCCCCTATTAATAAACTTGTTTGTAAGACATAAGCAAAGTTTTTACGATATTCAAAATTATTTAGTGTTTTAATATTTATATCATTAAAAAAGATGTCACCTTCATAATCACTATTTAATCCTGTAATTAAATTTAACAGTGTACTTTTACCACAACCACTAATACCTTTTACTAAATATAGGCTACCCTTTTTAAATTCATAATTAATATTAGTTAATACATGATTGTTTTTATAGGATTTATTTACGTTATTTAATCTAATCATAATAAATCCCTTCTTTCTATAAGTAATTGATACCATGTTTTAACTTTAATTTTTTTAAAGAAAAGTAAATTGATTATAATTGAAACTAATATAATTAAAGTAAAGATAATTAGCGCAATAATCATATCAACTGTAAATAATGGAATTAATTGATTATTTTTAAATAATATATAATTTGTAATATAAGACACTATAATAGCAATGATAGCAGCTATAAAAAAGCTTATTGCAAGTTTTATAACATTCACAATACTTAAAGCAAGTATAATTTGTTTGCGTTTAAAACCACTATATTCATACACACATAAATCTTCACTATTATATGTGTTTTTTAAGATCGCTAATTGAGCATAAAATAGTAAAGTAATAAAAATACCAATGATAATTAAAGGAATAAGAAACAAAGACATCTGAGTAAATGATCTAATTATACCAATATAACTATCAGTTAAAGGATAAACACTAATTTGACTATGATCTAAATAGTTATATTCTTGATATTTATTCATACTTGCATAAGCACTTTTAAAATCATCATAGTAAACATTAAAATCATATGCTTCATTTTGTATTTCACCAAGTGCAAAACGTCCATCATCTAAAAAAAGTTTAGTGTAATTAGAATTTAAATAAACACAATTATTATAATCTTCATTACCAAATGCAGTATAAAAATACTCTGCTTCATCATCACTAAATTCATTAAAAATACCTGAAATATTAAATGTGACATCACCACTTGGCATTGTAATTGTATATGGTGTATTGATTAAACTTTCAATATTATCATTTGTCATTTGTAATGCTTTATAATAACCAATAATAATATCATTTTCATTTTCAAAATAAGTTCCATACATTAAACTATCACTATATTTAAAGTTATCACCAACAAATGGTATTGTCATAATTTCAGTAACAGGATTATAATCACCTTCTCTTATTGTTACAACTACACTTACTGATTCATCTTTTGGTTCATCATAATATGTTGTAGCACTACCATATGGATAAACTATTGTATCAAATTCATCCATGCACTGTTGTAACATCGTTATTGGACAACTCACATTTATATAGTTTAAACCAACTTTTTTATCTAACATCGTAATTATTTTAGTTGTCGGATTAAAACACATAAATAATATTAATAAAGATAATGTAAACATAAAAATAAGCAAGGAATTCATTGTCTTTGAATTTTTATCTTTGATCATATTAGTAATTAATTTAAATATTGAATTTTCTTTTTTTTCTATATATTCACTTTGTTTAATGATTACTTTAGTATCTTCATTTAAATCGTAACCACGCCCTTGTAAGTCAATAACCCTATCAGCATAGCTTTCAAAGATTTCATCATGTGCAACACAGATAACTAAATTATCTTTTGAAACTTTAGTTACCATTTCACATAACAATCGACTATTTTCACTATCTAAATTTGATGTTGGTTCATCCAATAAGATAATCTTATTATTTTTCAAAAGACATCTTAATACATTTAATCTCTGTTTTTCTCCACCTGATAATTGTGATGGTAAGCGATTTAATAGTTCATCATCATTAAAGTATTGATGGTATATTTTAAATATTTTATTTTCATCATCACTAATAAGCTTTAGATTTTCCATAATCGTTAAATATGATATAAAATAAGCATCTTGGGTAACATAACTAATATAATTAGCTATTTCATCTTTACTAATGCTTGTTGTAACATGACTTTCATTAAGATAGTAATCGCCTTTTTCATAATCTAAAATACCATATATAATATTAAGCAAAGTAGTTTTACCACTACCACTTCTTCCAGTTATAAGATAAAGACCCACATTATCAAAAGACAATGTGAGATCATTAAGTACTACAACATCATTATATTGCTTATGGATATTTTTTAATATAATAGCCCTACTCATTATCTAGTATAAGAACACTCTTCAATGCCTTATTTATTAGATTTAATGTAATAATATCATCACTATAAGGAATACTTTCAACTTGATCACTTTGATTTGTTACTAATTCTTCACTGATACTAATATTTATTTCAGCTATTTGTTGATCACTTAAAGTAATAGCTTTACCATCTTTTTGTTTAAACTGTAAGTTAATTCCCTCAATGTATCCCCAATTAATTAGTGCACCTACAGTAACTGTAATATCATCATCACTATATTTTTTTATTTCTATTTGATCATTTTGCCAAAAGTCACCTAATGAGCGTGGCAGTTGATCAAATGCTTCATTGTATAATGCTACTATGTTATCCTTTGAAATATATTCTAGTTTTAAAGTACCAAGATCTTCTAGCGTAATATGTCTATTATATAGTTTTTCAGATAATAGATCATTGATAGCTGTTACATCGTCTTTCTCTTTTTCAGCTGCATAAAATCTTGTTGCATGATATTGATCGGCAGGTCTTTCGCATATATTTACACCATCAAAATGTATACCATCTAAAGTAGACATATCTAAGTTTTCCACCGAATTTGGTTGTTCTTTATTTCTTCTTGAATAACTAAAACTAACAGACTCATACCAACAAGCATCAACTTTCTTAACAGCTATTTTTTCAATAAACTGCGGTTCACTTTGTTCTCTTGTGTATACATAATCATACGCTTCTTCTTTTTGACACCCTAGCAACGTAAATAAACAACAAATAATTAAAATATATTTCATAATAGCCCCCTTGAGCAGTAATATTTATACCACTATTTTATAATTTAATAATAACAAATATACGATTTATATATTTGTGCTTTTTCATATTATTTACTTATATAATCATTCGTTATTTCTTACGAATTTATGACATTATATAATCTACAGTTTTTCTTTAATTATTTCAACTTACATTAGCGTTAGATTTATTTAAATTAATCATTGCATTCTTAATTTTAATAATTATATAATATTTTCAATATATCACTAAACGACTTATGGTGTAGTTTTTAACTTATGGTGTAGTTTTTAACTTATGCATATTTTTATTAATAAACTTTGTATTTCAACAAAAAATATAAAAATATTAAAAAAACAGACTAATTATTATATGGTCCGTTTTTCGTTATATTAAGCTTTTAAATTAATCGCTATTTTCAAATGACACATACATTTTTAATGCAGACTCAATGATTAATTTAACATCTTCATCAAAATCATCTGGATTTTCTATTCCAAAAAAGCTCATAAATTCATCACTTTTGTCTTCAAATGACAATTCATTAATAAATTTCACCTTGTTTTTATCTTCTTTTGTCATAGTAAGTTCATTATTTATTTTCATCATATCTTTATTAGGCGCTATTTCATAACAAGAAAAACTTTCAAAGCGATACTTATATATATTACTGATATCTGATGGTGCAATATTTACAATATATGTATTATCCTTATAGATTGGAAGTGTCATGTTTATTGAAAATTCTTTAAACCCATCACCATTATTTTCAAGAGTATAATTTTCTAAGAGTTTTATTTCATCCCCTATTTGAATATTAGGATAATTTGAATAATTTTCAATTATTATTAACCTACTAAAAACATTTTGATTGATGATCTGCTTATCAATTAATTCTACTTTCAAAACAATTTGTGAATTTTGTGTAAAATTTAGGTAGTCATCTATATTCAGGTTTATTTCTTCAAAACCTAAAGGAAAAATAATTTCAAAATCATAGGTGTTCTCTTCAATTAAAGAGCAATCAAAATGAGTATATTCTTTTTTCAAATATAATCCTAGTAGTACTGATATAGATGAAAAAAAAAGTAAAACAATTACACTAAATTTATATTTTCGCATACTTTAATCTTCCTATCATCAATCATATATATTATATCTGCAACTTTACTAACTTCGCCAATGTTATGGTTAACATATAATATTATCTTCCCATCTTCTTTTAATTTTTCGATTAGTTTAAATAGAATTTCTCGAGATTTAGTATCTAAACTATTTGTAACTTCATCTAACAAGATAATACTAGGATTTTCCATAACAGCTAATATTATAGCCATTTTTTGTTTCATGCCTAAAGAAAATTCTTTAACTTTTTTATTTCTTACCTCGTATAGTTCAAAATGCTTCAACCAACCATTTATCTCTTGTTTTGTGACAATTTTTCTAAACTGGGCAAAAAACAATAAATTATCCATTGCCGAAATATTTTCTATTAGTTCTGGCTTTTCAAGACTTACACCAATATTTATCAAATATGCATTTGCTTTATTAATTATTACATTATTGAATTTTATTGTTCCACAACTTGGAGTCATTAAACCACAAATCATTTTCATTAATACAGTCTTGCCACAACCATTTGGTCCTATTAAACCATATACTTTACCACCATGCATTTGTAAGTCAATATTATCAAAGACACTTAAATTTTTAAAGCTTTTACTTAATCCTTCAACATTTAAAAAATTTTCCATATTCTTCATTACCTTTCTTCAACAATATTACTAATTGAATACATTAAATTTATTACACCTATAATCATAAAGATTAATACATAAAACAAAACTTGTGTGTTTGCAAACAAATTTATTTGGAGAAAACTAGCTTCAATAATTCTTGCGACAATCATTAAAGTACAAACAATAAAACTTGCAATATCGTAATTATTAATAATAAAATATAAACTATATTTTATTATTGTTGCAAATATTAACCACATTAAAATTCCAATATTACAGTTAATCATTTGATTAAAATCATAATTTCCAAACAACCCAATGATTAATATTTGAAATAATATATTAATCAAAAAATATATTAATATAATTATTAAATCTGCCTTGATGATTTTCATAAAAACTTGCTTATTGGTCTTACACCTTATCAATGAGTTAATATTGTTATATATTTTATAGTTTACACTTTGATTAATAATTACTATTGTACAAGTTACTAATGGCAGAAGAATATTTAGTATAGCATAAGACAAATAGCTTATAGCGTCTTTCCAAAGATAGGCAAAAAACAAAAGCAGTAAAATATTAAAAGTAATCAATACTTGTGTTTTTTGATCTTTAATTAATATGTAGAGTAATCTCATATATCATTCTTCCCTTTTTTATAAATTACCCCACTCAAAGTAGCAATGATAAAAATAATTGATATCGCCATACTCTTTACGACAATACTTTTTGAAATAATATTCGTTTCACTATACGTTAGAGCAATCATATTGTTATAATTAAACAAATTACCAAAAGAAAGCCCCTCTGTAACAAGCAAATATAAAACCATCATTACCAATGGAAAAACAATAATTAACAACTTGTTTTTTGTAAATAGTGATGTTATAAATCCAATTAGCGAGAAAATCCCTGCACATAATGATGTTGATATAGCGTAGATAAATATTGTGAGGTAAGGATTAGAAAAATAGAAAGCACCATTTATCAAATTGTAATCCAATGATACGCCAATATATATATTTGGATCAACAATAAACATAATGATTGCAAGAAAAAATAGTGAAGCGAGAAAAAATAAAAAAGTAAAAGCAAAAGCAATAGCAAAATTAACCAAAGCAAAACGATAAATAAACACCGATTGCTTTGTTCTAGTAAATATTAATTCTTTGCAATTACTATACCGAGTAAAATGAACTCCAACTAAGAGCGAAACAAACAATGGTAAACACCAACCATATAAGTTATCTGCAATATTTTTTTCAGTTGCACTGTTGATATAGTAATCCAACAATCCTAGATTAGCATCACCTATACTTGTAAATATCGCTATTAATTGTAGTGAAAAAGCAAAGCATAATGTGATAATAATATTGGTGTTTATTTGTTTTGATGAGTAAAACATTTGATATTTATTTTTCATCATATTTTAAAATCCCCCTTTAAATAAGATAAAACTGCATCATTATTTGAATAATGATAATCAACATTTGTACCATCTAAAAAATCAATAGTTTTTTTGGAGTATGACGATATGGAATAAATAAATTTGGTAAATCATGATTTTTAGCCATAAAAAAATCATTAAAGCTTATAAATATGTACTCCGCATTACTATCACCGCCACATCAAATTAATCTATATCATCATATAATTATTTAACTTATATTTGTGCTTGTTGCTCACCAATATCATTAGCTACACTCATAGCAGAATATACTCCATTTTCTTAATTGTTGTTTAATGCAAATAATTCATTTAATTGTTGTGTTATCCAAACTTTTATAAAGTATATAAAGCTAGCTAATTATAAGTTTATTTTCATAAAAACTTCTTTTACAATTATACTACTATGATATTATATGATATCTTTGCTCTATATTTGAGTAGGGTGGTAATTATTTATATTTTATCATTCCTTTATTAGCTCATAATAATAAATCAATAACTAATTTTTAAATAAGATGAATTACCTATCCCTATCATTCAATTCTAAAACTTTACTATTTCAAGTTCTTATATACTAATTATCTTTAATCAAAACACTTGCTAATGCATCGTTTATTAATTCTAATGTTATAACTTCATCACTATAAGGTATACTTTCAACTTGATCATTTTGAGTTGAAGTCAGCTCATTTGTAACACTTACATTAATTTCTGCTATTTGTTCATCACTTAAAGTAATCGGTGTTGAACCAGTAGCTGCAAACTGTAAGTTAACACCATCTATGTAACCCCAATTAATAAAAGCTCCTACAGTAACGTCAACATTTTCTGATTTATAGTCTTGCATTTCGACTATAACGTTTTGCCAATAATCACCTAATGAGCGTGGTTCCATATCAAATGCTTCATTGTATAGTTCAACAATTAAATCTTTAGAGAAGTAAGCTAATTCTATTTCATCAAGATCTTCTATCTTGATATGGCGATTAAATTTAGAATCATTTAAAAATACATTTATTATATTGACATCATCACGTTCTTTTTCACCAACACCATAACTTATTCTAGTTGCCTCTGATTTTCCAATAACATTATCATTTTCATCTAGAATAGGAACATAATATAGTTCATCACTATCATCGCAAATATTATAGCCATTAAAGGTAATGCTATTTATTTTACTACTATCAATATTATCAATGGAATTCGGTTTTTCTAAATCAATACGAGAATAAGACTGCTCGATAAATGAATACCAACACGCATTATCTTTATTAGTTCCTATTTTAGCAATACGTTTAGGTTCACTTTGTTCTCTTGTATAAATTTCATCCTCATACGGATCTTCTTTTTGACAACCCAATAACGTAAATAAACAACAAATAATTAATATGTATTTCATAATATCCTCCTTGAGCAGTAATATTTATACCACTATTTTATAATTTAATAATAACAAATATACGATTTATATATTTGTGCTTTTTCATATTATTTACTTATATAATCATTCGTTATTTCTTACGAATTTATGACATTAGATTTATTCCAGTAATATTTATATATAACTTAAAATTTACTAATGTATCAAATTTAATTAATTTCACTACTTAATATATTACATAAAGTCACAAACATATAAATAATACAGTTGCAATAAAAAAAGCAAAACAAATTAATGCTCTACTCTTTTTAATTAAATAACATCACAATTATAACAATCTTTTATTTTCTTGTTTTGATAAATAATAATAACATATTCTAATTTGCTTATCATAATTTATTCACTGTATTTTTATCATTGTGTTTTACAATATGGATTATTGCTATTATTACAATTAGTACTAAAATCAAAATTAATAATACAAATATAAATGGATTATCCATAGTATATAAATAGAATAAATCACAAATATCACTATACAATTTATATGAAAATAAAGTAAAAGCTATGATTGTTAAAACAATTGAGATAGCTATTAAATATAAACATTCTAATATAATTTTTTTGTTTAATATTAGCTTTTCATTTAATCCTAGTTTTTTAAATAAAATAAAATCTTTTTCATGTTCCTTATAAATTGTTTTTAATATTTCAATCAATGACATTATACAAATTAAACTTAAAATCGCACATGCAACACTCAAAACAATGAAAGTTTGCTTATTAATTAATGAATTATTTTCATTCATAATATTTAAAATATCATCCATCGAATAATAATCTATATTCATTTGATTAAATCTATCAATCAAGTCATCTTCTGACATATCATCCGTTACAAACAACATCACATCAACTAATTGATCATCTTTATATGATGTACTTGTTACATATTCCATTGATAAAACAATACTTCCCTTATCAATTAATGAATTATATGTTCCACTAATTCGTTTAAATGTTTCACGATTGAGTAATGTACCATGTTTATAAGTTGCAATTGAATAACTTATATATCTTTTTTCAATATCGCTATTCTCATCTATGTTTTGGTGAAATATTACAGCATCTCTTAATAGTTGCTCTTTTTTTGTAATAACAGCAGTTTCATAAAATGTTCTATTTTCATTAACAGGTCTTGTATTATCAAACGATATCGGTAAATTACCTTTATGTAAGTTGACAAATCCCTCCATTTTATTTTTAAACAATAATAATGATGATTTATAATAACTACGAGTATTTTCACTATAATCAATATCACAAAAATAAATATCGTTTATTCTTTCAACAATAACATTATTAGTAACAGATTCAATTTGCTTATAGTCACTATATTTAATATCTTGGATAACATAATCAAAATTTAATCCTAATGTATTTTTAGAAAATGGATTAGCACAAATGTAATAAGAATAAACACTTACTACCAGTGATATACAAATAATAAAAACTGAAAATATTATCAAACAACTTCTTTGATAATTATGAATAATACTACGAATTGCTAAAGAGTGAATTAAATTCTTATTAGTAAGTGGTTTATAATATTTAGATGTATCTAGTCTATTTTTTTTACTTGTTAATTTAAAGAATGATAAAGACACAATCATGTATAACCCAATAAAAATAAAACATAATTGTAAAATCGAAACAATATAATAAGGAATTACATTGCATATTTCACCATATATGTAATATCCAATTAAGGCAAGTATTGCCAAAAATAAACATTTAAGTAAATAAACACTACTAATCATACCATTACTAACACCGATTTTATTTAATAGTAAAATCTTATTTTTATCTGCTATGATTTGCTTATTTAATATCACAAACAATGCAGTAAAACATGCTATGTGAATTAATATAAAAATCAGTATACTCAAATATTTAAATAATTCTATAGCAAAACTTTCAGTATTTATTTCTTCATAAAGTGGTGATACTTTTAAAAGTTCAAAGTCTGTTCCATATGATAAGTTTAAAATATTTTCTACGAGTCTTTGTTCTTTATATATTGTATAATCATCTATATGAAATTTATAAACTTCTGCACATATCGAATAGTCAATCAAACTGTATGTTGAAGATAAGTTCATAATTTTATTAAAGTTTCCAATTCCTACATCGACTATTTTAGACTCAAAAAAAGGAATCTTACTAACATCATTAGCACTATATCGACTTTCATTATAATTTGGATAATCAATTATACTCTTAATTACAAAAACAATTTCATCACCAACACTTGTTTCATATACAATTTCATAATCCATAGGTTCTATGTTTTTAGCTAAAAGTTTTTGAGCATAACTATAACTTACAGCAACTTCATTATATTTAAGTTTTGATAGTTGCTTTCCTTGTAGTACTTCATAATTATTGGTATCACTACTAACATATCCTTCAAAATATATATCATGAGATTTATCACCTTTATTATAAGGAAAGGCATATGTCCTTTCCATTTTAGAATATAAATTGCTATCAATTTCATAAATATCGATATATTTATTTACATTTAAAGTATTATAACCTTCTTCACAAATATAGAGATTTAAATGAGCGCCATTAATTTCTTCTACTCTTTGCAATATAGTTTTGTTACTTTGTAATAGCAAGAAAAAATGCATTGATGCCATCATAGAAATAAGACAGATAAAAATAACTATTTTACTATATAATGTATTTTTAAATAAGGACTTAAATAGTAGAATCATAAATATTCACTGATAGCATCTCTAATAATATTAACGTTACTAAGTTTATTACCTAAATTTAAATCAGTAACTATATTCCCATCACTTATAACAAGTAGTCGTTTCGCAAAACATGCAACTTTTATGCTGTGAGTAATTAAGATAATGGTATGACCTAATTCATTTAATTTCACTAGTAATCCCATAATATCATTAGTTGATTTAGGATTTAATGAAGCAGTTGGTTCATCAGCAAAAATTACTTTTGGTGAATTAACAATTGCCCTTGCTATACAAACTCGTTGTTTTTCACCACCTGATAATTGATTTGGATATTTTTTTATTAGATGTTCAATACCAACTTTTTTTATTGCCTCATTTGCCCTTTGCTTTCCATCTTTTTTACCAATACAGGAAATAATAACATTTTCAAAAACACTAAGCGTATTTATTAATAAATTTTCTTGAAAAATAAATCCAATATCATTTTGATACATTTCTCTTTTTTCTTTTAATGATAAATCAATAAGTTTTTGGTCATCAAAGTAAATACATCCCTCATCAATTTCAAGTTCTGCCCCTAAACAATTCATTAGTGTTGTTTTACCTGCTCCACTTTCACCCATTATAACAACAAATTCATTTTCATTAATTTTTAATGATACATCCTTTAAAACAGGATATACCTCTTTATTTTTATAATAGCTTTTAGTTATATGTTCAACTTTATATATCTTCATTACCTCCACTTACTTGTGATTTAACTTAATATATTATCCATTCTTACTAATTAATTTACATAAATAAATTGTTAGTAAAAGAAAAAATATTGTTAGTAAAATTAATATAATAAAATATGGATAAACAGCCCGATTAACCCACGCAACATTACCGTAATTAACATGATCAATATGTAATAAAATTGTAATAGAAAACAAAATAGTTGTAGATATAAATGATGGAGCTATAAGTTTTTCTGCAAGTTTATTATTCATATAAGTACCACTAACGAAAACTAATTCGTTCTTTCTAATTTTTTATACCTTAATTTTAGCATAGATAAACAGTTTTATCACACATCATTTTTAATTCTTCATCATGTGTAACCATAATAATGGTTTTACCTCCACAAATAAACTAAATCTATTTGTTCTACTATTGTTTCGTATGTAATTTTAACCTTTCATTACCATTTAATAAACAGTTATTAAACTGAAAAAAATTTTTTTATACTGATATACTGCAATAAATTCTAATTTAGTTAATGCTTTATAGATGGATTATTTCATCACATAACAATTTAATTTCTTCATCATGTGTCACAAGTAAAATTGTCTTACCATTGTTTGTCATGGCTTGTAATAATTTAAATATTACCATTTTATTTTCATCATCAAGACTTCCAGTAGGTTCATCAGCTAAAACTAGTTCACATGGCTTTATTAGAAGTCGTGCTACTGCAACTCTTTGTTTTTCACCACCTGAACATTCTTGAACTAACTTATTTTCAAAATTTTCTAGTCCCACAGTTTTAAGTGCTTGTTTTATTGCATTTTTCTCATTACTTATTTTATGACCTTCAATCGCTAATTTTAAATTATACATTACTGTTTTATTTTCCATTAACCCAAAATCTTGAAATAAATAACCAATTTTATCACGCAATAATTTACGAGTGTTTTTTAAATTTAAATTTATATCTTGATCAAAAAGGATTAATTGTCCACCATCTCTTTTTTCAATGCAACCGATAATATTAAGCAATGTTGTTTTTCCAGTACCTGAAGCACCTGATGCACAAGTTATCTTTCCCTTTTTTAATTCTAAATCAAAATCTTTAAGTATTTGTTTATCACCATATTTTTTATTGACTCCAACGCATTTACATATCACTATAATATTCCTCCTATTTTATTCTTCTTTGATTATTTTTAATAACACAAGCAATAAAACATAATATAAAGCTCGTAACTATAAATGCAACAAAATACCAAAGTGCATTCGATGTCTTATAACAAAAATAGCTTAAGAACACTAATACAGTACCACTACAACATAAATATACAATTAAATCTGAATGTATTCTAATTACACTTTGCCCTAAAGAATTTTTGATGGCAAATTCTTTTTTATTTATTCTAGTATACAATTCAACATACAAATATAATAAAGAAAGTATCGACAAAGTCATCAGAAAAATAGCTTGAATGTTTTTTGATATATTGTATGAAGTAGAATTGTTTTCAGCATCACAGTATTCTTTCACTGTTGAAGTATATGCATCTAATGATAATGTCGATTGATTCAATATTTCAACTATTTCATTTTCACTTAAATCAGTAATGTATCTAGAAGATCCTCTAGTTTCACCAACATTATATTCTAGTACATATGCTGGCTCATTTTCAAAAACCGCTAACATGTACATTGCTGTTGGAGAAAAATAAGAAAGATTTAAATTGTCAACATAATCTATTCTGCATGAACTTGTTTTACCAATTTTCTTTAAATTACACAATTCTTCTAAATTATGATCCTTTAGACTAGAATCTACAATCATACCATGATCTTCATTGCCTAAATCAATCATTTTTCCATCTTCATTTACTAAGTTTAACTCATTTATATAGTTATAATTAGTTTCAAGAAGTACACCTTCTGGTGTCTTTGTGTAAAGAATACTCGTATTATCAGGTGATCGTTTTTCTTCTGTGATAATATTATTAAATATTGGCAAAAATATCATTCCACGTTCTTCTAGTTGTGCTATTGTCATATCATATATATCATTATCACTTTGACTACTTTTAGATGTTAGACCGTTTATCGATAGAATAAAATTATAATCTGTATATTTTTCTTCAAGTTTATTATTCCCATTCATTAAACCCATACTAAATGAAATACTCCCAATATTTTGCTGATACTTTACTATTGAAATAGCTATCATTATTGTTACAGCTACTAATATTATCTTTTCAGAAATCATCCAACCTTTTTTTAAATGATTTGATATTGTATATTTTTTAATCAAAGTTGTAATAGCAAAAATTATGATTAGAAAGCCGATACAAACCATTAAAATCAAAAGTATACAATCGCCTATCAAAGATATTGTAAACTCATTAATAGGAGTATTATCTTTTAGAAACAAAATAATATATGTACCCATCATTCCTAACAATGAAATCAAAATTAATTGCAGATTTATTTTGATTGCTACTCTTAAAGAACTATGTCCTTGAAGCTTTCTAATCAATATTTGCTTATCTTGTCTTAAATTTTCAATTAGTAATATCGAAAATAGCAAAATTATTACCATCAATAGTATCGAAACAGAATGATCAAATATTAAACTTGAATAATCAACATCACTAATTCCTAATTCTACACTATATAGACCTGAATTACTTACTTCAAATATTGCACTAACAGCATGTTTTAATTCAATTTCATTATTAGAAAAAAATCTATAGGCGACTTTCAAACTATTGTGTTGACTCAATTGATTTAGTTGGTAAATATTTATTTCATCACTACTTAATAAATATAATTCACTAGTATTTCCTTTACTATTGGTATAGTACTGATTATTGTTTTTTTCATCTAAAAAGTCTATTGGATTTTTAGGCGTATAACGATACGGAATTACTAAATCAGTTAATTCTTGCGATCCTGCAAGAAAATAATCTCTATTATCTAAAAAAGTATTACCCAATGAAACAATGACTGCAACATCGAATTCATCTATAATATTATATATTTCTTGCACTAATATTTGAGCTTGTTGTTCACTAATATCATTTGCAGCAATTACAGTTGAATATAAGCTATTTTCTTGCTGCTTACTAAACGAATACATTTCATTTAATTGTTGCTTACCTCGAATCTCTTTGAAATAAGAGAAACTCAACAACGATAATATACAACTAATTATAAGTATTATTTTTTTCATAAAAGCTCCTTTTATTATAATAGTACTGCCGTTTTATTCAGCAGTACTATTAGTTATTTCATTTTCTAGTTAAATGGTGGTGAATAAAGTGGATTATCAAAATTTATAGAATAACTATGCCAATGTGGCTCCCCAACAGTGATATAATGACCCATTGTATAATCAGTACTTGTTAATGTTCTGCAACTTTCATTTTGACCATAGCCTCCTGTACTGCACAAACTGTTGTCATATATTGTGAACTGTCTTTTGCATAAAGACATGTTATAGGGGCTTCTAAAGCATAATCATAACCAGCTTCTTCTTTCTTGCTTCTTTACTTAATTATAATTATATTTTTTTGAAAATTTATATCAACTCTCTTATTAGAAACTTAGTTAATGAATTGCTGCACTTCATTTTTAACAACAGCTTTTATTTTACGATGCGATATTATAATAATTATGCAACAAAACATAATCCTTAATTATGTTTTATATTTCTGTAATGCTCATATCTGAAGGCATCTGCAATGTAGCCTATTTTAAAATCATTCTCAGAAAAAGTTACAGCTAACCCTTGATTATAATCATCATCATTAAAATCTAATTCTTCATTGAGAGTAATTGTTAGTGAAACGCTTGATTTTTTTTCATTAAGATTGTCATAAAACGATAATACGAAAACGTGATCTTCATCTGTACCTTCCAAAGCTGCTCGCGTAGTAGCTTCTTGTGTATAATAATTAATAATTTCAAAATCTTTCGCAATGTTTTCTTCATCACGTTTTCCAAAGCTAATACTATCTTCTGTGATCAGTATAAAATTTCCTTTGTTATCAGGTGGCACTACAGTATCGTATTCACCTACAATCTCTTGCAGTACAATTTTCATTGCCTCTTTATCAAAAGATGCCACCTCATCTTTTACTTCATCTTCTTTTTCAACTTGTTGATCGTCGGATTCGTTATTTCCAACAATTTCACTATCTTTTTTTGTACATCCAAATAACATTGTTGAAGCAAGTATTAAAATAAATAATTTTTTCGTTTTTTTTCTTCCAATCTTTTATTTATTAAACTATAACAAACATCACTTTTTTCTACTAATGAGTTACTATAAGTGAATACAATATTATAGTATTTATGCAACAAAACATAATCCCTAATTATATTTTATATTTCTGTAATGTTCATATCTGAAGGCATCTGCAATGTAGCCTATTTGAAAATCATTCTCCGAAAAAGTTACAGCTAATCCCTGATTAGTTCCCTCATCTTCAAATTCAAGTGCCGATAAAGTAAAAGCTATTTCAACACTAGATTCTTTATTATTTACATTATCATAAAATTCCACTTCAAAAATATGTTTATCCTGTCCTTCTGAAAAATATTCTTCATAATAATTAACTATTACAAAGTCCTTAGCAATGCTATCTTCATCACGTTTTCCAAAAGAAATATTATCATTTGTTACAACAATATAACTCATACCTAAATCATATTCGTCTAAATTCTCATATTCTCCAACTATAGCATCCAATATTACTGTCATAGCCTGTGTATCAAATTCTTTTACCTCATTTACATTTTGGTCAATTTCATTATCAATAACATCACTATCACTTTCATTATCACTTGATGCATCATTATTTTTGCTACATCCAAACAATAACACACCTACTAAAACAATTAAAAATATTTTTCTCATTATACTTCCTCCAATTTTTTATTTACTAAGCGATAGCATACATCACTTTTTTTAGCTAATGTATTACTATGAGTAACGACAATAACCGTTTTGTTATAAGTGTGACTTAGCTCCTTAAATAAACGAATTATCTCATCTGATGTGTCCTCATCTAGATTTCCTGTTGGCTCATCTGCCACAATTATATTGGCATTAGATGCAATTGCTTTTGCAATGGCGACTCTTTGACATTCGCCACCTGATAAATTTGAAGCATAACGATCAGCCTTTGATTTTACTATTCCTACATTTTCTAAAATCTTATAAGCAATATCTTTAGGATTTTTTAACTTTTTACTTCCACATTCATGCATTATGTATAATACATTATCAACAGCACTCAAATATTTTATCAAGTTATATTGTTGGAAAATAATTGCAACTTCATTTTTCCGATATTTTTCAATATTTTTCTTCAAAAGTTTTTTACCATTAATAACTATTTCTCCACTATTTTGTTGGTCAAGTCCTGCAAGCAAGGATATTAATGTTGTCTTACCACAACCACTAGGACCTACAATTGTATAAAAGATACTTTCATTAAAAGTTGCACTACAATTTTTTATTATATATCGCTTATGATCACCATCTTTATAGCAATACTCTATATTTTTAATTTCTAACATATATTATCCTCAATTCCTTGATAAAATCTTTTTAGGATTTTGGTGTAAAATAAT
>CAMQTJ010000034.1 GCA_947037125.1 uncultured Holdemania sp. | reverse complement strand
CAAAATACTCACCCCCAATATACTTCATATATTTTATATTCATCATTATTTTCAGTTTTCCCAATCAAATAATACCGCAAATAGCGACCTTCTTCATTTTGTGGACCTCTAGATTTCATGATTTCACTATATTCAAATGATACATCAACACTTGCAATCGCAAACTGTTGTAGGTTATGTTCATAGACACTTTTGCTTAAATCAGGATAAAAAGAATCATAATTTTCATACACTTCATCTTTTGTAAGGACTGATAGTTCATTAATATTAATTAGTTCATAATACATACCATCTTGCAAATCATTTTTTAATGATGTAGTACCACTAAACATCTCATTAATTTCATCTAATTTTTCAAACTCTGCAGCTTGCGTATAATAATATAAGTTATAGGCTAAATGTTCTATTTCATTATCAATAGAATCTTGTAATAATATTTTTCGTTCATCAAATTTATATTCTTCATTAATACTAATATCTAACATCATTAACTTATCCACATCAATATAATTATCTAAATTTACTGGCCATTGTTTATCAATATCAATTCTAAATTCACCACTTATTGTTTTATCAACTTTTAATCCATACATAACACTACCATGTTCAAATTCCATTTCTAAATCAATATAATATATATCCGCATCTTCATTAAGATCAATATATGCATAATCATCACTAAAATTTTGATTAACATTAATCATATGATCACTTTCTTTTTCATACACTACCGACATAATTTTAAATGGCAGAGTTTTACTAGATATATCATTTGATGAAGATAAGTAAAAATCTTTACTAGATATATTTTCATTGTCAATTACTATTGTACTATTACTATCATAATCAGAAGCCCTTTTTAATATATGCGATTCAGTATAATCAATTGTGTCTACTATTCCCTTGTTTCCTTGATAATCCCACAAATATTCATTGATATTTAATTCATATACATTGCCATTATTATCATGTAGGTAGACATTTGGTATATCAATATTATCTTTGTTTTGTGTCAAAAATAATATCGAGACTACACAGATGAAAGAAATAGAGATGATTGCTATAAATCTTGCATTCTTTTTAAAGTTATCTTTTAGATTCATCATTGATATTCTTCTTTTAGTATTCTTTTTACTATCAACCATACATAACAATCTTGGAGTAAATGCGATATTATGGCTATTAGATAAAACTTCTATTAATGAAACTGCATAGCCCTTTTTATTATCCACATACCTTAAAACATAATCATCATTAAGTATTTCCATATCTTCTCTAATTAATTTAAACAATAAAAAGATAAATGGATTAAACCAATAGATAAAACTTAGGGAAATCATCAAATAATTTATAAGCATATCTTTACGTTTATAATGTACCAATTCATGAAGTAATACAAAACGTAAACTGCTATCACTTAATGTGTAACTTGGTAAAATAATTTTAGGATTAAAAAGACCAATAATTGCAGGTGATTTTATATAATCTTGCACAATGATTTTGATATTATCATCAATATTTAAAGTTTTCTTACATTCATTAAAGATAATAAGCGTATTTTCTCTTGTTTCTATTTTACTTGCATTGATTTTATAATCTAATCTAAACTTACTAACAATTATAAATAATAATGAAATAACACTACCCACAAACCATAATAAAGGTAAAGAAATATCAAAAACAACGGTATTAACTAATGCTTGTTTGTATTGCGCATCATATACTTCTATTTGTTGTGGTGTATAGCTATCAACACTTGCTATTTTTGCTATTTCATTATAGTCTTCTCTAAATGAAACACTATCTATTTTACTAATATTATTTGTAAGTGAAATATCACTTTGTGGACGATATGGCATTAATAAACTTATAAAAACTAAAGACCAAATAATATATTTCCACTTAGGTGATATTTTATTATCAACAAATTTTCTCAGAAATATAATAATTATACCAATCATCATAGCTGAAAGTGACATAAAAACTAACTTATAAAATATTGGAGCGATTATAATTGAAAAATCATTAAGAAAATTTAATAAATTATTCATAATTAATCCTTAATCATGTCCATTAGTTGTTGTAAGTCATCTTTAGTAATGTTTTCTTCACTTACAAAACTTAATAACATCTTTTCTTTTGAACCATCAAATACACGATTTAAAAAACCTTTTTGTTCACTTTTGATATAATCATTTTTAATGACTATCGCACTATAACAATATGTGCGCGAGTTAATTTCATCAACTTTTATAACACCTTTATCTACTAATCGTTTTAAAAGTGTTTTAAGCGTACTTATATTTCCTTCTATATTCGCAAAGATTTCAGGTGATGTTTGATTATCTTTTTCCCAAAGTACTTTCATTATAGGCAATTCACTTGTGGTAATATTAATTTTATTATTCATCTATATCCTCCTTGTTTACTGTTGTAATCTAATTTAAGTTTACAACAGTAATCTTATTATGTCAACATATATAAAAAATGATATCGCAATGACATCACTTAATTTTATTGAAACTATAATCTTCGCCTTATATTTTTAAAGTGCCTTTCTATTTAATTTTATACGAATTATTTAATCTTGATTATTTCATCACACTTATTCGCAATATTATTATCATGGGTTACTATAACAACTGTTTTACCTTCATCTTTCAACTTCAATAATAAATCAAATACGATAATCGCATTTTCACTATCAAGATTCCCTGTAGGTTCATCAGCTAAAATAATATCACCAGGTTTTAATATCACCCTTGCTAGTGCAACTCTTTGTTGTTCTCCACCACTTAACATGTAAACAATTTTATTATTTATACCACTCAAGCCAACTTTTTCTAAGGCACTATTTATTGCCTTTTTTTTAGCATTTTTACTGAGTTTGGTATATTCTAGTGCTAAATTTAAATTATACTCTACACTTTTAGATTCTATTAATGCATAATCTTGAAATAAATAATTGATTTTATTACGAATTAAATTCATTTTTTTTGCAGGACTAATTTTTTTAATTGATTGATTGTTTATTAAAATATCACCTTTATATTCAACATCAAGCATGCCAATCAAATTTAATATTGTTGTTTTTCCACATCCACTACTACCAACAAGTGCTGTAATTTGATTTGCTTTGATATTTAATGTTAAATCATTGAATAAAATATTCTTTCCAAATTGTTTACTTAAATTATTTATTTGTATCATGATTAATATCCTCCTTTTATATTTTTAGCTGTTTTCAACTTGTTATGGATTATTGTTATTAGGTATGTCAACAATAAGTCAGTTACTAATACTAAGACTATACCCACCATAAAGATAATCATATCTGCCTTTAAATTACATGCTATTTTTATGCCTATTGCAATAAATAGGGAAATACAGTAAATGATAAGTTCAAGTTTATATATTTCTTTATAAATTAAATTGTATGAATAACCCAGATGTTTTTTGATTGATATTTCACGATTATTTTCAGTAGTATAAAGACTTATAAATTGAAGTTTAATGAATATATATAGAAAGTACAAAACAACAATAAACCCTAGTCCAAACTTAAGTTCTAACATTTTAAAGTAATAGTTTTCTTTTTGTTGCTCTTCCATAATTATAAAATGTCTATCAAAATTAAAACCTATTTCATTATTTGGATCAATTTGTGCAAAGACTTTTTCTAGCTCATTTTTAATTATATCTACACCAATTTCACAATTGAATTTAAGTGCCGTAACTGTTCCCATTCCCATTGCTGATATACCATTGTAATCCATCATATACGTTCTTTTATCTGAGCTATTTAGTATTTTTAAAACCGGAGAATCAGAAGTTATAGCATTTAAATCATATGTCCTCAACTCTGTATTATCATAGTATAAAATTATCGGATTAAACAATGATTTATCTTCGTTATATAGTTCATCATTATCATCAAAATATTTATCTAACACATCCTTTTGTTGACCTTCATAATTTTTAGGAAACACAAAAATATCTTCTGTATTATATCTTGCAATTTCCACAATTTTTCCACTATCATCAAATACTTTAACATTTTCAGCTTTTAGATAGTTGCTATCAACACTTGAATATAAGCTGTAACTAAGTGCCTCCATATTGTGGACATTCGTATAAATCATTTGTTCACTTAATATTTCATTTTCATTTATATAGTAAAGTAGATTTTCTATTAAATCAAAATTATTTTGATCTGAATAATCATTATCTACATAACCTATTGTTCCGTAATTATTTGCATAATTAGAAATACTTTGTGCTTTATTCAAGTCAATAAAATCACTTACAATTGTAGTATATATTAATGCAAATATCATAATACCAATACTCAAAATAATTTGAATTGCTAAGACAAATTTGTTTAAACTACCAGAAATATTAACTTTTTTAATTATACTGCCGACACTATTCTTTTTCGTTTTATTTAATATAAATCCATAGATACTAAATACTATAAGCAGTAATATTAAATCTTTGATAATTATTTGCACATATAAAGTAATGGATGCATTACTTATAGTCAACAACGTGATTAAAAATAACACATTGCAACTTACTATCGCAATAAAGTCGCTTGCAAATAATTTTTTTATAATTTTAGTATTAGAGTATCCAAGTAAGCTAAAAACGCCTATATGTTTGGTATTGTTACTATTTTTTTGTATGATTGTCATTATTAATGCAATAAATAATACCAATATCACAAATAATGATGGAATTTTAACGTGATTGTTAGACTTAAAATTGATTCTAAAGCCATAGTCAATATCTGAACCAATCCATCCAGGATTAAAAATTAAATCAAAGTGCTCAGCAACTTTTGTCATATATTGATCAAGTTGTTCATAACTTTGTGCCCCTGTATCAAAGCTTCCTTCATAAATTATATCCTTATTTTTCAATGCATCTTCATAGCTTAAATACTGAACTAAATCATTTTCCATGACATCTTTAATATTCGCATCATTTCCAAATGTCGAATAAACTTCAGCATCACAATTATCTACTTCTAGTCCTTTACACACCTCATTACGCATTGGTTCTGTAATGTAAAAAGTACTAATTTTACTTTCTTCATCATAGGTTGAAAATGAGATATTTATTTCATGCTCTATGGCTGTATCCAATAAATACTGTACATCAGCTTCATCAAATCCTCGCTCTGCATATCTTGTGATAGTTACGTAATTATGAACTTCATCCGCAAAAAACAAACGATAATCACTTTGTTGTTGCGAATCAAATAAAAATAACAAAACAGCACTTGATAATAATACTACCGCAATAATAATAAACCCACTTATTTTTTTCATACTTAACTCCTCTTTTTTTATAATTACAAACTGCATTTCATAGAATTTTTTTAAATTAATATGATTCCCTTAACCAAAATATTCTTTAAAATTGTCTGTAATTACATCTGTACCTATTGCCTTATCTGTACCTACTGTACCATATATTGTTTGATACTTCAATATAAATTTTCTTATATTTTAAATTATAAAATATTCATTTATTGCAATTTGTTGATATTAAATAATTTATATAACGTGAATATAATATTTTTATATGCATACAGCTTCACAACAAAAAAAAGATAACATCAAGTTATCTTTTAGTTATTAATCTATTTATTTACTAATCTAAATATGAACAGCAATAATCTGCATATTCACTTACAATAATCTTAAAGCTAGAATTTTTTTCAACTTCAAAACTTTGGTTTTCTGTATATGTTGTATATTCACTTTCGCCATTCAACATAATATCCATGCTACCACCTAATACTTCCATAATTTCTTTTGCTTCAGTATTAAATTCAAATTCACCTTTTTGCATAAAACCTAAAGTTTTACGTTCATTAGTATCTAAATATATTGTTCTACTAACGACTTGACCACCAAAATAAACATTGGCTTTTTTTACTATTTTAATATTAGAAAATTCCATTTTATGTACTCCATATTCTATCTTTTTTATTAATCAATTATTCTTAAAATTGATCAGTGTATATTTTAATTATTTGTTGCTTTGTAATATCAATATAACTATTCTTTAATAATCTTTGTTGGTCTATGACAACACTATTCGCAAAGATTACAATATCATCAAATGTCATACCATAATCACTAAGTTTATTAATTGGTAATAAGACATTTAATCTTTCTTGTAAAGTTGTATAAACATCACTTATTTCACAATTTAAACAGTTAGCCAAAATGATATTTAATTCATCAATTTTACCTTTTTGTTTACTATCATTATATAATTGAAAAACACTACACAAGAATTGATAGTTAGCTTGACCATGCATTACATCATAAACACCACTTAAAGGATACGAGATAGCATGTACTGCACCCGTTCCTGTATTACTAAAAGCAATACCTGCAAAATTACTAGCAACTAAAAAATCACCTAATAAATCTTTATAATGGTCTTGCCCCTTAATTTCAATTTGCTTAATGGCATCTAAAATCATAGTAATAGCTTTAGTACTAAATAGGCTTGTATAAATATTAGATTTACTAGAAACAAACGATTCCATTGCATGAATTAGTGCATCAATACTACTTGTAGCAAAAGCAAAATATGGTAAATTCTGCAATAACATCGGCATAATAATTGCACAATCAGGATAAAGTGCATCATTCGCAATACCATATTTAGACTTTTTATTTGATAATTTCGCAATAGAAATATTAGATACTTCCGACCCTGCACCACATGTTGTAGGTATTGCAATTAATTGTTTAGACTTTATTAAGTCTTGTTTCTTCTCAAATAAATCACTAGTACTATCATTAGATTTTAACACTAATATTTTTGCCATATCAATAACTGATCCACCACCAATGGCAACTATACGTTGATAATTACCCTTAGTAAAATCATTTCTCAGTGCATAAATCATCTCATCAGTTGGTTCACCAATTCCATAATCGCTTTTAAATACTACTGTACAATCACTAATAATCTTTGCAAAGTATGTTTCATAACATGATTTAGAGGCAACTATAAAATCGGTATTTGATAGTTTAAATTGTTCTACAAATTCAATTGGTGTAGCAATTTGATATATTTTAGTTTGTTGATTAAAAGATAACATTACATGCTACGAGCTTTTTTAACACATGCACTCATTGCTTCCATAACACTACTTCTAAATCCTGTTTTTTCTAATACTCTTACAGCTTCAATAGTTGTTCCACCTGGTGAACAAACCATATCTTTTAAAGCACCTGGGTGCATTTTTGTTTCCATAACCATTTTAGCACTACCATATACAGTTTGTGCAGCAAATTGATACGCCATATCTCTTGGCATTCCATCAAGTACAGCACCATCTGCAAGTGCTTCAATAAACATATAAACATATGCAGGACTACTTCCACTAACAGAAACTACTGCATCCATCATTGATTCTTTCACAACACTTGTCTTACCAAAACCATTAAATAAACTACATACTTTTTCAAGATCAGCATCAGTTGCAATATCATTGCGACATGCAGCAGTCATACCCTCACAAACCATTGCAGGTGTGTTTGGCATTGTACGAATAATTTTGGTGTTATTTCCAAATTGCTTACTTAATTTTTCTAAAGATTGACCAGGAGCAATAGACACAATAATAGTATTTTCATTAATAACACTCGCAATTTCATTAATTACAGTATCATAAAAATGTGGTTTAACTGCAAGTACTACAACTTCTGATTGACTTGCAACAAGTTTATTATCATTTGTAACGTTAATATTTAAATCTTTTTTCGCATTTTCTAACATTGGTGCATATGCATCAGATGCAATTACTTCATCATTTTTAACTAAACCTGATGAAATCATTCCACCCATCATAGCTTTAGCCATATTTCCACAACCAATAAATCCTATTTTCATATTTATTTCCTCAGTTTTCTATTTTATATGATAATCCTTTTTTCAAATTTAATCTACTAAAAGTTTTGTTCTGTACGATCAATTATTTCATCTTGTAAAGCCTTACTTAAATTACGGAAATGATCACTATATCCTGCAACTCTAACAATTAAATCTTTATTATCTTGTGGATTATTTTGTGCATCAATTAAAGTTTGACGATCAATTACATTAAATTGAATATGATGACCATCCATATTAAAATATGTACGAACAACATCAACCATGTTATTTAAACCTGCATCCCCTGCAACAACACTTGGAGTAAACTTTTGATTCAATAATGTACCACCAGTACGTAAATGATCCATTTTTGCAGCTGAATTTAATACAGCAGTTGGTCCATTTGTATCAGCACCACGAGCAGGAGAAATTCCTTCTGATAAAGGTACTTGAGCTTTTCTACCATTTGCACTAGCCATCATAACTTCACCAAAATAAACATGACATGTAGTAGGTAACATATTAATTGCCCATTTACCATTTTTTAAGTTATCACGTCCGGTAATATTTTTTTGATATACATCAAATACTTGTTTCATTATATCATCAGCATAATCATCATCATTACCATATTTTGGAGTTCTGTTTTTAACCATGTTATAAATTGAATCATGACCTACAAAATTTTCATCAAGTGCCGTCATTAATTCTTCCATACTAAATTTTTTCTCATCATAAACATTATATTTAATAGCAGTAAGTGAATCGGTAATCGTACCAATACCTACACCTTGTAAGTAATTAGTGTTGTAACGTGCTCCACCTGCATTATAATCAAGTCCATTACTAATACAATCATCAGTGATAATTGATAAGAATGGTGCTGGCATGTACTTAGCATAAATTCCAGTAATTTTATTAGAACCTGCTACCTTAATATCTGCGAAGTATTCAATTTGTTTTTTATAGGCTGCAAATAATTGTTCATAAGTTACAAAGTCTTTTGCATAACCAAGTTGTAATCCTAATTGATTATTTCCCACTTTATCATAACCATTATTTAATGTAAGTTCTAAAATCTTAGGTAAGTTAAAATATCCTTGTAAAACATATGCTTCTGTACCAAATGCACCTGTTTCAACACAACCACTTGTACCACCACGACGTGCATCTTCAATTGTTTTACCAGCATTAAGCATTTCTTGAATAATTGCTTCTGTGTTATAAAATGCAGGTTGTCCCCAACCTTTACGTGAGATTTCGCATGCTCTTTTCACAAATTTATATGGAGTTTTACGACTAATTTGTACATTAGAACTTGGTTGTAATAATTGCATTTCATCCATACAATCTAAGATTAAATAACTAACTTCATTAACCCCATCTTTACCATCGGCAGTAATACCACCTGTATTGATATTTGCAAAGTCTGTATATGTACTACTTTCTTTTAATGTAATACCAACTTTTGGTGGAGCTGGTTGATTATTAAATTTCACAAATAAACATTCTAATAGTTCTAAAGCTTTTTCATCATCAAGTGTTCCATTTTCTACTTCTTTAGTAAAGAAAGGATTTAAATGTTGATCTAAACGACCAGGACTATAGGCATCCCATGGATTTAATTCAGTTGTAACACATAAGTGTACAAACCAATACATTTGAATAGCTTGCCAATAAGTTTCTGGTTTATTTGCAGGAACTACATCACAATTACTTGCAATTTGTAATAATTCTTGTTTACGAACTTCATCTGTTTCAACTTCTGCCATTTCACGTGCAAGCTTTGCATATCTTTCACCTAAAATAATAATTGAATCACACATAATACTCATAGCTTTTAATTGATCACATTTGTCAATTGCCTTAGCATCATTAAAGTAATCAATTTTCGCAATAGATGCTTCAATATCTTTTTTATAATCTAAGAAACCTTTTTTATAAATTTTTTCAGATCCTACAGTATGTCCAGGTCCTCTTTGTTCCATAAATTCTGTGAATACACCTGATTCATAAGCTAATTTCCATTCATCAGTCATAGCACCAATGATTTTTTCACGAATACTGCGTTTTTCCCAATATGGAATAATTTTTTCTTGTTGAATTTTAATATCTTCATCACTAACTTTAAAACAAATTAATTCACGATCATTCATTATGTGCATATCTTCAATTGAATGACAGCAAAGCTCTGGAAAAGTTGGAGTAGATTGAGGTCCGGCACCTTTATCACCTACAATTAATTCACCTTTTTCAATGCTAATTGTTTTACGAGTCATGATTTCTCTCATTGAAATAGCTCTCATTTCAGGTATTGATACACTACCCTCGTATTCAATATAAGCATCAGTCATGATATTTGCTCTTTCAATATAAATATGAGCAGGTATTTCTAAACTTTGTTTTCTTAAATTTTGAATTCTTTCATTCATTCCTCTAGATTTTTCCATTGTAATTATCCTCCTATGTGAGTATTTATGAAGCCATTATTCTTAAATTTTTCAGCTATTTCAATCATTCTATTTTCAGTTGGTGTTACAAGATTTACACCATAGTATTTCATTGATAAACGATCATATTTACTTGAACCTGTATTATGATAAGGTAATAAGTTTACTTGTTTAACTACTAAGTTTTCCTTTATATAATTAATCATATCATCAATAGATTCATCATCGCTATTTACGGTACCAATAACAGGAATTCTAATGTAAATAACAGCACCTAAATCACTTATTTTCTTAAGATTACTTAAAATTAAAACATTATCTTTACCCATGTATAATTCATGTTTTATCGGATCAATTAACTTGATATCATATAAAAATACATCTACAAATGGCATTAATTTTTCAAAATTAGAATAAGGAGCATATCCACAAGTATCAACAGTAATATTAAAACCTTTTCTTTTTAATTTTGTACATAACTTTACAAGATAATCGATATCTTGTGACATTATTTCGCCACCCGATAAAGTAACACCACCACCTGTTTGTTCATAAAACATTTGATCTTTTTCTACAAGCTTAACAAGTTCTTCAACACTATACTGTTTTCCAGCTACAACTCGTGCTGATTTGTTACAATAATCTAAACATTTTTCACATAACGTACATTTTTTACTATCAGTTACACACTTATTGTCCACAATGCTTATTGCATTATTATCGCACACTTTAGAACAAATATCACATCCTACGCATAACTCTTTATTAAACATTAATTGTTTACTATAGCATTGAGATTCAGGATTATGGCACCACCAACACGATAATGCACATCCCTTAAAAAAGATTGTTGTTCTTATTCCATCACCATCATGAATGGAATATTTTTGAATATTAGTAATGTATGGTATTGACATAATCTCACCTTTTTTCTATTTATAAAACTAATGAATAATGCATTTAATTTGACTTTATACTATATTTATTTTATCATAAAAGGTATAAATTAAGAAAGGTAAACCCTTATGAACGATAAAAATAACATTGGTAATAAAATAAAACAACTTCGCAAGCAAAATAACTTCACCTTAAAGTATGTAAGCGAACAAACAAATCTTTCTGTTGGCTTTCTTTCTCAACTTGAAAGAGGTATGACTACAATTGCAATTGACTCACTTTCAAAAATATCAAAGATTTTAAATGTTGAAATCAATTTCTTTTTTGATGAAACTAAAACAGTTTCAACTACTAATATAACTAGAAGTTTTGAGAAGAAATGCAATCAAATAAATGATCAAATAATTCAATTTACATTAAGTCAAAATCTTTCTGAATTCAATCTTTTACCCCGCATTTTTCATCTTATGCCATTTATGGATTTAGATGATGTAGACTTTGGAGTATATACTCATGAAGGAGAAGAATTTATTTATGTATTAGAAGGTTGTTTAAGCATTGCTGTAAATGATCAAGAAGATATTTTATATCCTGGTGATAGTATTCAAATCAATTCAACCCAATATCATAATTGGCGTAATACAACAAATAATGTTACTAAAATTTTATGTGTTAACACGCCTAACCCTTACAAAAGCAAGTAAATCATAAGTCTTATTTATAATTAATGTGAAATATTATATATTAGTAATTAACTAATGATAATATTTCACTTTTTATTTTATTATTTAATATTTTAAATCATTGAGATAAGAATGAATAAATAGTTGGCAACCATACCAGCAACAGCACCACCAAGTAATTGACATGCGATTGCAGGTTTTACGAAATGATTTTGTTTTAATGTATCAAGCATACCAATATGAGTACTTAAGAATCCACTCATACAAATTCCCATACCAGTAAATGTTGCTACTGTGTTTGCAGTTGCAAAGCCTGCATCGATAAATCCTTGAGTAAGACCCATCGCACTACCAACAGCACCTAGTGCAGTAAATGGATATGCTAGTAATTCAGGAACATTAAATCCCCATAAAAAGTTTGCAACTGGAGTGAAATATTGACCAATTTGAGGTAATAATTGAACACCTTCATAAGCAACTCCTAAATATTCACCATCAGCACCTGATGGACCAAAAGTAAGTATCATTACAAATGTACAAATTAATACAGTTCCTGATGCACAAGCAAGTCCTAAAGTAACACCAGATTTTGCCCCATCCATCATAGAACCCATAAATCTTTCGAATCCGCCACCATTTCTAATTGCACGGTATTCAACTTCTTTTTTCATATCTATTTTAAATTTACGATCTTCATTATAATATTTTTTCGCAATTCTAAGCATTACACGTACAGAAACAATTCCACCCACAAATGCCCCTATATTACCAACAAGTACTGCCACAAAATATTCGCTACCAAGACTTAACATATAAGCAGTTACAATTAGTCCCATTCCAAATGTTGTACCTAAGTTTGTATAAGTAGCTTTTTCAGCTTTAGTAAAGTATTTATCAAATCCTTCATCTTCTGCAAGTGGTAAAATTGCAGGATTATCAGAAATATAAGTTGTTACAGCCCCAAGTGCAGCTGCTCCTGGCAATCCAAATAATGGACGCATAATAGGTGATATAATTTTATTTATTAAAGCTATAACTCCAAACTCAGACATTAAACTTGATGCAGCACCCGCTAAAATTGCAACTGCCATAATATAAAATGAAGTATTCATTAATACGTCATGCCCAGTTTTCATCATTACACTAAAAACAACATCTAAACCCATAACTGAACCTAAATAACCAAACAATGCAACAAAAACAAATAGAAAAATAAAAGTTTCCCTTGAAACAGCTTTTACTTCCCTTTTTTCATTTCCCGCTAAAATATCTTTACTTTCTATACTCATATATCCTCCTAAGTATTATTTCACAATGAATTTGCTGTGCATATTTTCATATCTGTGAAATTACATACAAACTATATCATCCTGATAATTCATTGTCAAGCATGTATGAGGTTTATTTCACAAATTAATTTTGAACATTTTACACAATAAAACCATATTTGCGCTATATGTAAGGCTTTTCAATAAATTTTAATACAAATATTTGTAAAAAAAATTACTTATTTAACTTTCAAATCTCAATATTACAAATTAAATATATAAATAATAATACGCAAATATATTCATTGATATGAAATATTGTTTTTTTGAAATACATATCATTTCATTACTAACCAACTGTAATTTAAAAATAAATCGATTTATAAATATTATTAGAGTTAATAAAAAAACTACTATAATGAGTAGTTTTTTTTATGTATAATTTGTTGATTAATATAGTTTAAAATATATTCATTTTTCATATGATAATAAGATTATTAAATATTAGATAATTATCATCAATGGGTCAAATTGTATTTATTTAAATAATGATCACAAAATCATTAATACCTTAAATCTTCACTTCATATAGAAGTATTTAAAATCTATTATTAGTTTTAAAAAACCATTGATAGCATATTTAATTCATCATAATTATGTCATTCTTATAGTACGTCGTTTAATAAACCCAGCAATAAGCTTTTAGGTATATCTACTTCATTCGGCTATTGTTACTATTTTATTTTTTACTAATTCTTTTTAGCTATCTTCATTATCAATTTTAGTTGATAAAAAATAATATATTGCTCCTTTTTCTGGAGAACATTTTGGCGCTATTAACTTAAGATTTTTATTTAAATATTTTTTAAGTGGTAAGATGATCGATTCCCCACTATTAAATACACCACCAATATAAGATACAGTATCAAATTTTTCATTATCTAATGTATTAACCATTAATGCAATTTCTTTGGCTGCATCATCAAAAATTTTAAGTACATTTATATCATGTTTACACTTCGAAGCTACCTTACAAAGGCTAGCTATCGATGATCTATTATTTTCAATTCGTAAACAATTGACTAACTCTGTATCACTTTTTAACATAAAATGATTTTTAATTTCATGATAAACTTCAGACTTAAAAGCTCTTCCATCACTTTGTTTTGAAAAGAGTTCTAATAATCGTTTACCTATCCAAAAGGCACTACCTTCATCACCAATGTGGTGACCCCATCCGCCACATCTTTTAGTAACATTGTTTTCACATGAAATAGCAATAGATCCTGTTCCTGATATAACTACTATACCATCTTTATTATCAAGTGCACCATAAAGAGCTGATGTTGCATCTGAGCAAATTGAATACTTATATCCAACACATATTTCTTTAACTACACTTTCAATTTGACTTCTAGCACTACTGCAAATACCATAACCAGCAAGTCCAAAACAAATTGTAATTTCTTTTGTAACTTGTGATTTTAATTCCATTATTCCAGTTTTTAGAATATAAGTCATTTCTTTTGAATCTACTTGTTGAAAATGACAACTCTTTTTTTCAATTGATGTTATTAATTGTATGTTCTCATCAAAAAGTGAAAATTTAGTTTTTGTTCCACCTGCATCAATTCCAATATAATACATTTAGGCACCAATTTTAAAATTGAATTTTTGCCAAGGTTTAATGTAATCTAAAATGAATATTTCATCTTCTTTAATTCTACCTACAACATTAGTTTTTCCACTATTTTTCATGTCTTTTGTCGCTATTTGTAATTCACCTGCATAATGTCCGTATTCACTACTATCAATTAAGATATCTCCTTTTTTGATGTCTTCTACAGCATTAAATATGGCGAAATGATTTCCTTTAAATTTAACTCTACTTTGTGTTGAACGAATAAAATATCCATTCACATCTCCACGATTAAAATGTCTTTCTTCTAAAATAATTTTTTTCTCAATATCAGGTAAATTATCAGTTAAAATCACATCAAAAGTTACCATATCGAGTCTCATACTACTAACTATTTCCATCTCTTCGTCAGAAGGATAACAATTTGAAATAATTATATCATCAATACATTCTAGTGCAATTAAATGCTTAACCTGTGTTGCCAAAGGAAGTCTGCGATGAATCTCAAGTGTTGGTAAACCATCAGTAACAGGCCAAGGTCCAAAAGTATCTTTATTTTGAGTAGTTACAAATGCTGCAACTCTTATACCGTATTTGGTAAAACGATCAGTACATCTTGTAAAAAAGTCCATTTGTAAAGCTGAATAATCATGAGGATAAAAATTGTGACAGCCTAAAATATTATATTTATTAGGTCTATAATCCATTATTGTATCAATAGTATTTGTATCCATTGACATATTTATTTCAATTTTTAAATCAAATTCATTGTATGTCATCATTGATTCTTCAAGACCTGTAAATCCTTGATCAAGTCTTAATCCATCCGCACCAATTTCTTTAAAGAAACTAAGGTCTTTATAACTAATATTTAGTGCCTCGAAAACTCTTGGACTAACGTCAACAATTATAAAAAAACCTTTACTTTTTGCGTATTCATTAATGCTAGTTAACTTACTTTTTATTGCTTCTTTATCTTCGCTAACACTCAATAGGCACGTAAATATTCTTGAAAAACCACAGCTATGTGCTTTGTCTATGTATTTTATTATGTCCTCATATTTTGATTTTTCTGGGTATACTGATATTCCTAATTTTCTCATTATTTTTCCTCTTTTTCTTTATATTATAATCATTTTACTATTATAATTGGGTTTCTATTATCAATTGATAGGATTATTATTTTATACATATGTTTTACAGTCAATTCATTACGCAAAAACAAGGTCTCACTTTCGCAAAGAACCTCATTTTCAATATTCTTATTTAGCTATAATTTCTTCGTTTTCTTCAGCAAGTAATTTTTTATCATACATTGTAAAGAATGGTAAATAGATTATTACAGATACACCAATTAGTATAAAGCTTAATATAACTGCACGGAAGTCTCCACCTGTAGCAAAATATGCACCGATTGGACCAGGTAATGTCCATGGAGCTAAAGCAACTACTCTTCCAACAAATCCCATTACTGTTGCAAACCATGCGATTGTAGCACAAACTATTGGAGTAAGAATGAACGGAATAATTAACATTGGATTTAAAACAATTGGAGCACCAAATATCATTGGTTCATTAATATTGAATACTGCTGGTAAAAACGCTGTTTTACCAAGAGCTTTTGCATATGCAGATTTAGATCTAATTAAATAACAAATTGCAAGACCGATTGTACAACCAGCTCCACCAATCATTATAAACCATTGATAAAACGGTTCAGCTGCAACATGCGGAATAACTTCTCCAGCAGCATAAGCTGTTGTATTAGTTTCAAGTAAAACCATCCATAATGGTCTTGCAATTGCACCAACAATTGACCAACCATGAATACCAAATGACCAAAAGAAACAACCAAGTAAACATAATACAATTACAGATCCTAAAGAATCTGATGCTGTTACTAACGGTGTGATTAAAGTAGTTATATAACCATGCACATCAAAGCCACCCCACATTGTAATTGAAGATACTACTAATAATACAATTAGAGTAGGTGTTAATGCTTCAAATGATCTAGCAACTGATGCTGGAACTTGTGGAGGCATAGAAATTTTAAATCCAGATTTTTGAGTGAATCTATAAACTTCAACAGCAAAGAAAGAAACTATAATACCAACAAACATTCCTGCTGAACCAAGATTTGTTGCAGGTATTAAAAATCCACCTGGCATGCTAGCAATATAAGCTGTTAAGTCAGCTGATTCAAGTGCCATCGATTGCACTGCTTCATTAGCAGCTGGTATAGTAACTGGTACTATTGTAAGAAGGTATGCTAACTCAGCTAAAATACCCCCAGTTAATCCATCTAACTTATAAGATTTAGCTAAAGAATAACCAATTCCAAATACAGCATACAATGTCATAATATACATCGCCATTCTGTAAGGTAATAATATTGTACCAGCGTTCGCTCTAATTAACTGTGTTAATGCCCAATCTGCTGGCATTTGATTAGGTAAAAAAGCAATAACTAAAAACATTGAACTAACAATTATCAGTGGTAAAGTGGCAATAATTCCATCTCTTACCGCACGTAAATGGCGTTGCTCTGCAAGTTTAGCCATTGGTGTTGATAATTTTTCGTCCATAAATAAACTAATTTTGTCAAACATATGTATTTTCCCCTTTTATTTTTCTTTTTCAAATAAATTCATAACTTGTATTAACAGTTTAGGTCCACCCAATGGACTGTATGCTGTAGGTTGAATCAATTCACATGGTACATTTGCTTCCTTTGCAAAAACGCTAAGAGTGCTGAAGCGATGTCTAATTTGTGGCGCAACCATAGATACGTCCCAACCATTTTTAACTTCTTCTTCAAACTCTTGTGTTCCCACAGCAGTTACTTCCATTTCGATTCCTTTTTTTGTTGCTTCATCTTTAAGCGCTTTTACTGCAATAGCACTTGACATTCCTGCCGAACAAACAAATAAAACTTTCATAATTTTTTCTCCTTTCATTTATTACAATATTCTTTAACCGCTTACATCATGTAATGTAATTTTAAGCCAAAAATATATTTGTATACGCACTAATAAAGTTTACTAACATAGCAAGTATTGCAAATGCTATCCAAACTCCATAAAAAGATTTTGTAGCTTTTTTTTCAGAGCTTATAAAAAATTGACAATACGCAATTGTAAAACCAACTAAACAACCACAAACAATTACACCTGGCCACTCATATCCACCAGAAATAAATAACATTAATGGTGAAATAAATAAATATATACCTATAGTAGCAAATGACATAACAAATGCAGCTTTATAAGTGATACGTGGTATATTATAATCTGTTGTAGAAAATTGTGATGACTTGTACTCTTTTTTTTCTGTGTCTTTACTTGTCCATTTTGTCATAATTCTCTACCTATTTCGCATCAATTTTTTTATTTAATTTAATTAAATAATCGATCAATGTTCTTGCTTCCATCGCAGTCATAAGATGATCTTGTGCATGAACAAATAAAACACTAACTTCATGACGCATTCCAGCAGCCTCTTCTTGAATCATCTTAGTTTGAATTTTATGAGCTCTAACTAAATTTTCATCTGATTCCTTTAATAATTGATCAGCTAATTCGTAGTTTTTATTTTCTACCGCTTCTAAAGCTTCATAAGCTAAACCTTTAGCTGTACCACCGTAATTGATTATTTCAAAAATTATCATTTCCATATTTTCCATATTATATATCCTCCTTATATGTTTTTATTGCCAATGAAACATTACCATTAAATTTTGTAAGTAACTCTTGTGCTTTATCTTGAGTTTCATTTAAGATTCTCATCATAATTGCGATTTTAACATTATATTTGCTCTCTTGTAATGTTAGTGTTGCTTCTTCATAAGAACATTCTGTTATCTGTTGGATTATACCTTTAGCTCGTTCTTTTAATTTATCGTTGCTAGGTTTTACATCTACCATTAGATTTTGATATACTTTACCAAGTTTTATCATTACCGTCGTAGATATCATATTCAAAATCATTTTTTGTGCACTCCCAGCTTTTAGTCTTGTAGAACCAGTAAGTGCTTCTGGACCAACTATTGCTTCGATTGGAAACTTAGCATATTTTGAAATTTCTCCATTGTTAACACAACATATTGAAACTGTTTCACACCCTAATGAGTTAGCATACTCTAAACCTCCAATTGAATACTTGGTAAGCCCTGATGCTGCTAACCCACAAACTACATCATCTTTTGTAAGATTACTATTAATTAAGTCTTGTATTGCTAATTCCTTAGAGTCTTCAGCTCCCTCTTTCGCTAAAAGCAATGCTTCAACCCCACCTGCAATTAAACCTAATATTACATTTGATTCGACTCCAAATGTTGGAGGGCACTCAGATGCATCCAAAACTCCAAGTCTACCAGAAGTTCCTGCCCCCATGTAAATTAATCGACCTCCATTTATCATTTTAGAATAAATAGCATCTACCGCTAATTCAATAGTTGGTAAAATATTTTCGATTCCTTCAGCAACTTTTTTATCTTCAGCATTCATTATTTGAAGCATACCTAAAGTGCCTAATGAATCTATATTCATAGAATTTTGATTTCTTTGTTCGGTTACTAATTTTGATAATTCTAAATTCATTGAGTACCTCGTTTCTACATTAATTATAACTCATTGAAATTATATTTCAATCTTTTTATCAATTATTTGAAATTATGTTTCATTAATTGATAAAAAAAAGCAATTCACTCAAGAATATCACACATAAAATCAAACTTAATGTTATAAATGCACATTTATTACTAAATGAAACAAAAAAAGGATTATTAAAATCCCTTTTATTATAATTTAAATTCATCTGCCAATTGTTTTGTTTTAACTAAACCATCTTTAGCTACTTCATAATTGTCTTTTGCCAACCCATAAAATAGTAAATCTGTCATAACCAGTGAAGAAAATCTAGATGAAATAGCTCCAAGTCTCATCTCTTTTTCATTGGATGGTACGTGTAAAACCACATCAGAAATCTTGTTCAACAAGTTTTTATCAAATTTAGTTATACTAATGATCTTTGCCCCAGCGACATTTGCCATACTTGCTAATTTCAAAACATCTTCTGTTTTACCGCTATAACTTATAACAATTAAAACATCAAGTTCACTTATATGAGCCATTGCCGCAGCTTGAACATGGATATCAGTGTAATTAATTACATCTTTGTTTATTCTCAAAAACTTTTGTGATAAATCATCACAAATAATTTTTGATCCTCCTACACCTATAATATAAATGCGTCTTGCCTTTTTAATTAGTTCAATACCTTTTTCTAACTCTGTAATACTTATTAATTTATATGTATGTTCCATATTTTGAATAGTATCTTCATATGATTTATGAATTAAATTTTCAACAGAGTCCGTTTTTCTTAAAATTAAATCAAATTCTTCTTCTATTTCATATTTATCTCTTGCTAAACTAAGTTTTAAATCTGCATACCCGATAAATCCTGTTTTTTTAGAAAATCTCACGATAGCAGCAGAAGAAGTCCCAATTTTGTTCGCCAAGTCAATTACTGATAGTTTTAAAACTTTAGAACTATTTTTGATAATATACTCAGAAATTTTTAATTCAGTTTCAGTATAAGTGTTTACTGCTTGTTTTATCTTATAAATACCTGACATACTTTATCTCCTTCATTAATTAACTAAAAATTTGTTTTATTTTAATCGCTAATTCATTTGCAAGTATCTGGTGTGATTCAATTGATAGATGAACAAAATCATCATCTGAACACTCTGTTTTATCTGATATATCTAAATAATGACATTTTAATTGCTCTGCTAAATCTTTATATAAAGGTAAAATACCCCTAGATTTTTCAATACAATCTTTACCTAAAGATAAAACCATATCTGTGTTTAGTATCCCCTTTTTAATTGGTAAGGGAGCAACTATTAAAATGTTAGGTTCATCATTAGTAAATGCATCCTTTATACTTTGAATTTTTTTAATCAGTCTTTTCATACCTAAAGAAATTACGTATGCATTTGCACTATAACGTTCTTTTGTGTCATTAGTACCAAGCATAACAATAATTAAATCAATCTTTTTATGGCTCATTAAACAAGGATAAATATAGTCAATTGCACTAATTCCTTCTTCTGCAGGATCATCGTAAACACACGTTCTACCACAAAGACCTTCTTCAATTATATGATATTTTGAACCTAGTTCTTTTTGTACAACACCTGTCCATCTTAAATTGGAATTGTATCTACTACAATCACTTGGATTATAACCATGAGTATTTGAATCTCCAAAACACACAATATTTTTCATAGAAACTCCTTTAATAAAATATACTGTAATACCAACTAAACAAAATAAACAAATAACATTCTATCTTTACCATTAATATCCGTAATAACTTCAGCTCTAACATCACCAAAGTATTTTTTAACTTCATTAAGGATTGTTTCTTTTTGATCATAACCCATTTCAAACGCCATAATTGAACGTTTATTTAAAACAAGTTTTGCTTTTTCAAAAATCAAGCGATAAAAGTAAAGACCATCATCACCACCAAATAAAGCTAAATGTGGTTCAAAGTTATCAACACTTGCATCAAGTATTTCAGCTTGTTTAATATATGGAGGATTAGATATTAAAAAATCAACCTTAACATTGTTTTCAACTAAAGGATCAGCCATACTACCACATAAAAAATCAATATTAACATCATTGTTTTTCGCATTTATTTTCGCAACTTCAATTGCACCTTCACTAATGTCAGTTGCAAGCATTTTAATTTTTGTTTCTTCTTTAGCTAAAGCGATTGCAATAGCACCTGATCCTGTTCCAATATCAACACAATTAATTGTTTCATAATCTTTAAAATATAAATCAATATCAGCTAAAATATTCGCAACCAATTCTTCAGTCTCAGGTCTTGGTATCAATACATTATCATCAACGATAAACTTATAACCATAAAACCAAGAAAATCCTAAAACATAATTCATTGGTTCCTGATTTAATATTCTAGTAATTCCTGCTTTATAACTTAGTTCCATTTCGCAACTTATTTCATCATTTTGATTCATATAGTAATCATAATGCTCTTTTTCACATAGTTCTAATAAATATAAAAGTGCAGTTTGCCCACTAATATTAACCAGCTCGCATTGTTTAGATGCTTCTTCAACTAATTGTTTATAAGTAGCCATTATTCACCTGATAATTTTTCTTTTTGTTCTTGAGCTAAAAGTCCTGCAATAATATCATCCATTTTACCGTCAACTATACGATCAAGTTGAGTAATTGTAAGACCAATACGATGATCAGTTACACGGTTTTGTGGATAGTTATATGTTCTAATTTTTTCAGCACGATCCCCTGATCCAAGTTTACTTTTACGAGTAACTTCTTTTGCAGCATCTTCAATACGTTTTTTCTCAGCAAATACTTTAGCACGAATTGCCTTCATAGCAGTAGCACGGTTATCTAATTGGCTACGACCATCTTGACACTTAACCTGCATTCCAGTAGGTAAATGCACAACACGCACAGCACTATCTGTTTTGTTAACGTGCTGACCACCTGCTCCTGATGCTCTCATTGTTTCAATTTCTAAATCCTTAGGATCTAATTCGAAATCTTCTTCTTCAACCTCAGGTTCAACTAAAACCGTTGCAGTTGATGTATGTATACGTCCTTGTGTTTCAGTTTTTGGAACACGTTGTACACGATGTGATCCACTTTCAAATTTAAGGTCACCATAAGCACGATTACCTTTAACCATAAATGAAACTAAAGTGAATCCACCAGATTCTGCTTCCATTGTTTCAATAATTTCAACTTTCCAACCAACAGTTTCAGCATACTTACAATACATACGGTATAAGTCACCTGCAAAGATATTACCTTCATCTCCACCTGCTGCTCCACGAATTTCAATAATTGCATTATTATCATCCATAGGATCTTTTGGTATTAAAATAATTTCAATTTTAGCTAATAATTCTTCTTTTAATTGTGTGTTTTCTTCAATTTCAAGCTTAGCCATCTCTTTAATATCATGATCTGTATCTTTAATTAATTCGTAAGCCTCAGTTAATGCGTCTTCATATCCTTTAAGCGTTTTAAACGCCTCAACAGCTTGTGTTAATGATGATTGTTCTTTCGCAAGTTTTCCCATTTCCTTTGGATTAGAATAGATTTTTTCATCCATCAACATTTCTCCAAGTAGGTTATAGCGATCTTCTATTTTTTGTAATCTAATTACTAATGCATCCATATTTATTTACCTTTCCATCAAAATTAATTTGATTTAAACTCCTATTGTATTAACTTTTCCTTCGATTTGATGACAATGTCTACAACGAGCTTCATAACTTTCTTGTGCACCAACTAAAATTAAAGGATCATTATAGTTAGCGGGTTCACCATTTACAAGCCTTTGAGTTCTCGTAGCAGGAGCTCCACATTTATTACATACTGCAGTAAGTTTTGTTACAAATTCTGCCTCTGTTATTAAAACAGCCATCATCCCAAAAGGTTCAGCTTTAAAATCTGTATCTAGCCCTGCAACCATAACACGTTTGCCATTTCTTGCAAGGTAATCACATACTTGTGATATATTCTCATCAAAGAATTGAACTTCATCAATTGCAACCACATCGGTATCTTCACTTACATAATCTAAAATTTGTAATGAACTACTAACTGCAACACTTGCTACTGATGAACCTGCATGAGAAACAACTCTTGTATCACTATATCGATTATCAATTTCAGGCTTTATTACCAAAATATTTTTCTTTGCATATTCCAACACTTTAATTCGTCTGATTAGCTCTTCAGTTTTCCCAGCAAACATACATCCGGCAATAACTTCGACCCATCCTTCTTTATATTGATGATACATAATTATTATCTCCTATTCTTATCTTCTATTATATTATATTATAAATCACAGAAAAAAATAAGGGGTAATTTCCCCTTATTCTTTAATTCCGTATTTTTGATTAAATTTATCAATTCTTCCAGCAGCTTGAGCAAAACGTTGTCTACCAGTGAAGAATGGGTGACAGCTTGAACAAGTATCAACTTTTACAGTTGATAAAATTGAACCTGATTCGAATTCAGCACCACAAGTTGTGCAAATAATTGTGCTTTTTTTGTAATCTGGGTGTATACCTTTTTTCATATTTTTTCTCCCTTCTGCCTTGGATATCGTATCAATCCAAAGTAAGTGCGTATATATTTTAGCATAAACAAACACTATAATCAATGATTATTTCGTTATTATAGTTGACTTTTTTCATATTTATATGATTTTTTAATCAATAAATATGATTATGGTATTTTCTTATATAAATCACTACCTTTTATATGTTTATTATAATAATTTTATGACATTTCAATGGGAATTTTTACATACATCAATTGTTTACAATTAATTCAATGTACGCTTAGTTGTTACTCTATTACTTAAATTATTAATAGAAATCATAGTTGCTGCACTATTCTCTTTTTTATTCTTATCTGATTTTTCGGTCTTAGATATAATTTTCCACGTTCCAAATAATCCTATAAATATACTTAGTAATTCAAATTTACTATTACTAAATAATTCCACTATTTTATCAAACTCAAAAAAATACTTTCCGGCACTTTCAAAAGCAAGTTCAAAATTGCCACCATTATCAATTAAAATCATATTCACAACCGTCAAATACCAAATTAAGACTACGCCTAATAATGATAAAAATATTGTTATAAATATAGAATAGCCTCCAAGTTTTCCTTTAAATCTTTTATATGCAGTAAATGTCGTAAACGGAATTAATAAAAAAGCCGACCCACTCAAAATATCCATATTAATACATATTAGTCCTGGAATTATACCCACAAGACATCCTAAAACTGCACCAAATGTCGCCAATAAATAGTTACTATGTTTATTTTTTAAATTATTAAAATCATCACCAACTGCATTGTGTACACAACTACTATGCACTGTTTTAAAGGTATCAACCTCTTTACTTATACTATTACAATTATCACCTCGACAAACTACGCATATTTTACTTCCATTTATTCCATAATTAGTTAACGCTAAAGTTACAGCTCCAATATGTGAATAAAGATCATAATATTCAGATTTAGGTTTAAACAGGTAATTAAACGATGATTGCAATTGATTGTCTACATTTTTCATATTAATATTTTTACCAAACATTAAAGTTGCATCACTTTCAACGCCTCTTAATTTATCTGTATTAATCTCATTTTGGTCTGTAGAATAGAATATTGTAACCATACTAGGACTAAGCATTTTTTTACTTACTGTTACAATAATCCCATTAACCATCCCTACAGCACTATTATCAAATATTTTAAAGCCATTATATTCTAGTGTTTCAAACATTTCACTTTTATTAGACATAATATCCCCCACTACATATTACTATATGTGATAATTATACCATGATATCAAAACTATTCATATATTTATTATTTTAATTATTTTTTTGCTTTATTATAATTAATAAATTTATATTTACACCTTAATATGTTACAATAAATATACATCATATATCAAAAAATAAATAACATTTATGAGAAGGTGAACTATGAAAAAAATCATATTATTAAATAGTAAGAATATAAAGAAAAAACATAAGAATAATCACCCTTTATATGAATTTGATAAGCAGGAAATTACACCAAGAAAAGACTTTGATCAATTATATGCTGCATTTTATGAAGTAGCTCCAAATAAATCCACTTTTCCTTTTCATTATCACGAAAAAAATACAGAGTTATTTTATATAATAAAAGGTTGTGGCTTATTAATATCAAACAATGATCAAGCAGTGATAAATGAAGGTGATGTAATTGTTTGTCCACCAGGTATTGATGGCGCTCATAAGATTACTAACACATCACATAATGAAGTACTAAGATATTTAGATGTTTCTACAATTAATTCACCAGAAACTGTTTATTATCCTGATTCAAATAAAGTTGGAATAATTAAGCATAATGAATCATCAATATTTTATTTAGATGGTAAACAAACTGACTATTATGAAGGTGAGTAATTAATATTTATCGAATCTATGGAGCGATATCATGAAAACAAAAAATAACATTTATGATAACAGTAAAAATATAGCTAGCATATTAATTTTAGTTTATAATCTTATTTATCTTTTTATAAATTGGTCAACCATCCCTCAATCAATCCCTACACATTATGACCTTCAAGGTGTTGTGGATAATTATGGTGGTAAGCAATCACTTTTACTTATACCTATTATTTCATTAATTATATTTTGTGTTATTTCATTTCTTCAAAAATTCCCCGAAATATCTAACACACCTATAAAACTAACTGTTGAAAATAAAAACCGTGTTTATGCAGTTCAAAATAGTATGATTATCACATTAAAGTTGATAACTATTTCTATATTTTTCTATATTTCAATCATGCAAACAACACTTAAGCAAATTAGTTCTGCATTTTTACCAATTACGATATTCTTACTTTTAATCACATTCGTATATTATTTATATAAAATGAACAAAGCTAAGTAATTACTGTTTTGATTCAAACATGATAAGTTTATTATTATATAAGGAAAAGGAACAAAATAAGTAAAATCATTATTTTGTTCCTTTTTTATTTAATTTTCTATAAGCATTTTATAATATTGTTCAGTGATTTTTTCATTTTCACCGTTCACAAAAATATATTCCTCATTACCTAATTCAATAACGATACAAGGATCAACTTGTGTCATTATGTATATTTCACATCTTCCATAATCTTGAACTGAATATTTACCAATACGCATTCTACTTGTACCAGTACCCGTTATTTTTTTTGCACTTGGCATTGTATCAAGTATATCAATTGATACTATATCATCAAATTCAATAGTAACTGATTCATAAGGCGCACTTATCGTTATATTATCATCATTGATAACTAAGTTTACTTTCCCAAAATCGTATGGTAGCATCGATAAAATAAATACAATACTAAGTACCAAAACTATATAAACTGATCCATTAATTATTTTACCCCACTTTGTTGCAGTAT
>CAMQTJ010000033.1 GCA_947037125.1 uncultured Holdemania sp. | reverse complement strand
CGCTTGTTTCAAGTCAAATAGATAGTGGATTAGATGATTTTAAAGTTATCTTTTTTAGTGATGTACACTATAATGCTTTTGTTGATTATGACCGATTTAATCAAGTAGTTGAAATAATTAACTCTCAAAATCCTGACATCGTTTTATTTGGTGGTGATTTATTTGATCATCCAGCTAATAAAATACCAACCGAAACACAAATAAGTGAAGTAACTCAACTTTTATCTAAAATTAAAGCACCCTTTGGTAAATTTGCAGTATTAGGTAATCATGATTTAGAAGCTGTTTCATCTAAAGAGATGATTAGTGAAATCTTAATTAATTCATCATTTGAAATTATCACTAATAAAAATATTCGAATAAGATATGATGAACATTCATCATTTATATTAGCCGGTTTAGATTCATCATTATTAGGAAATCCACAATTTATCACAACATTTGATAATATAGATAGTTCTGAATATACTATCACTATATGTCATACCCCTGATAGTGTTTTAGAAATACAAAATAATAAAGTTGATTTATTTTTATCAGGTCACTCACATGGTGGGCAAGTTTATATTCCATTAGTTGGCTCATTATATAAAAATGATTATGCAACAGAATTTTATCGTGGAAAACATGATGTAAATGACACAATTTTAGACATTACAAATGGTGTAGGGACAACAAAATATGATGTAAGATTTATGGCAAATCCTGAAATTGTCGTTTATACTTTACAAAGTAAAAAATAGATCTAAGATCTATTTTTTTATTACATATTCATAAGCATTTCTAAGTGATTGATCTTCAATTTTAATTATACCTATATAACTAAAATTATTCTTGGTTAATAATTTAATCATACTTAAATTATCATCATGAGTATCAACTTTTATACTATATATTTGCATATTTAAAGCCAATGTTTTCGTGAATTCAATTACTTTACTACCTAAATTCATTCCTTTAAATTCATTTGAAATAACTAATCGATGAATGACTAAATAATTATCATTACTTAACCACTGCCCATCAAATACATTATCATAATTACTATCTTTTTCACTAGATATCAAACAATAACCCAAAATCTGATTATTTTCTTCTAAAACATAAGCATATTTACTAAAAATATCATTTTTTATTATTAATTCATTTGGATAATTATTTTGCCACTGATCAATATTAGCTTTTTTAAAATAATTAATCCCCTGATTAATTAATAGCATAATATCACTCAAATCATTAATATTCGCCCTCCTTATCATCTTAATCAAGTGGTGGTTGATAATAATTACCAACTATCCTATCCGTTTTAGTAACGCTAATAAATACTTGTGGATCAATTTTACTAATGCTACTTATTACCTCATCGACTTGAAAAGCATTAACTGTCATATATAAAAGATTACGATCTGTATGTGAATATGCACCTTGTGCATCAATTTTAGTTATACCATGACGACAATGTTTGAAAATTTCACAACAAACCTCTTCAGACTTACAAGTAATAATAAACAAATTATTCAACTTATAGCGTTTATGCATTGTTGATATAATTTGAGTAGAGCAAAATTGGAAGATAATTGAATATAATGATATTTCCCATGAAAATAAAAAACCTGCCAATATCAAAATAATAGCATTAAAATATAAAACATAACTCCAAGCAGGTTTATTTAGTTTTATCGATGCAAAAATCGCAATAAAATCAGTTCCACCACTACTTGCATTAACACTTAGTGCAAGTAATATTCCAAAACCACTAATTATCCCACCAAATACTGCAATTAATAATAAATCATCAGTTATAGGAAAAGATGGTAAAATGGTAGTAAAAAAACTTGTAAGAGTATATTGAATAATTGAAAAAATGGCAAATCTTTTACCAACATGTTTATAAACTAAAATAGTCGGACCAATATTTAATGCTAAATATACTAATCCAAAAGGAATTGAAATACCCGCAAAAGTTTCTAACGATCTGATAATTATCGTTGCAAGACCTGAAAATCCACCAGGGAATAAATGCCCTGCTTCAACAAATGTTTTAAATCCAAATGAAAATATCAATGATGATGCAACTACCATTAATAATGTTCGTATATCTTTGCTATTAATCTTCATAAAATTACCTATTAATTTTCTATTTTATCTAGTTCAAATGAATCAATTTGATTAAATCTTCTTTGTATCTTATCAGTAGTAATAGTAAAATTTGAAATATCTTTATTAAGTTTTTCAAAATCTTTTTCGATTATATTCCACCTTGTAGCAAATCTTTCAAATTCATTTGATAATTTAATAAATTCGCACTGTATCAATTCAACTTTTTCACTGCGTTGTTGTCCTAAACAGATAGCTTTAATTGCCGTTATATAAGCCATTAAAGTTGTAGGTGAAACAATATAGACTTTAAACTTATACGACATTTGTACGACATCATAAAACCGACCAATTATTTCAGCAAAAATAACTTCTGATGGAATAAACATATAAGCAATTTCTGATGTTTCTCCAGCAATTATATACTTTAAATGAATATCTTTCAAATGTTTTACAACATCTTTTTTAAAATCTAATGTTGCCCTATTTTTTTGTTCACTATTAAGTTCATTATCATACATTCTATTATAATTTTCTAATGGAAATTTAGAATCAATAACAATTTTCCCTAAAGGAATTGGTGCATGTAATACACAATCTGCGATAGTCCCATTAGATAATTTAAATTGTCTTTGATAAATAGAATTATTAACGCCAAAAGAATTTTCTAATATTGTATATAATTCAATTTCACCATAAGTACCCCTACTTTTTTTATCTGTCAAAACATTTTGTAAACTAGAAATATTAAAAGATAAGTCTTTTAAACTATTTTGTGTTTCATCAATTTTAGCCATTTGTTGCATAATATTATTAAATGATGCATTAGTTTTTTCAAAACCTGTCAATAAAGAATCATTAACTTTAGTTTCTATGTCAATTAAACGATTAGTTGTATTAGCATTAAGTTTATCAAAATCACTTTTAAATGTATCTGATATATGATTTTGAAAATATAATAAATCCATACTAACTTTATCCTTTAATTTATTAATATCATCCTTTACTAAGTTATCATTACTTGATTTATTATTATCCAAAGATTTTAATAATTCATTTAATATTTTATCATTTTGATTTTTACTATTCATAATAAAAATTATCAAAACAAATAAAATTATTACCCCTATAATTAATGCAACAATTAAAACTATATTTATATCTTCCATTTTAACCCCTTATTTAATTAAATTTTAATTAAATCCTCTATTTCAAAGTCATTATCACATGTAATATTATACATAAATTCTTGACATATTTTCAACTGCTTTTTCACTACTCTTTTACAACAGTTACAAGTAAGTTTAGTACCTGAATAAAAGATAATAATAGCATTCTTATATTCATCTTCCTTTATTTCTTTTATAAATGCATAATTAACATAAATACAATATTCATTTTTTTCACTATGAGTTGGAAAAAAACAAATGTTTTTACTTATAGACACCAATATAGGTGTTTTTTGTTTTGTTTTCATAAGCATACTAAAAGTTGCTTTAGATCCACGGTAATTACTTCCATTGCGTGCGCACCAATGTTCAAATAAATCATTTGTCTTACAGTTAATATTGTAATGTTTACTTTGTGTATCCACTAAAATTGTTCGTTTACTCTTTTGATCGCAATATAAAAAAATAATGTTTTTCATAGTTAATTACCTAACTTTCTAAACATACTTCCATGTAATTTCTCTATAATTATATCATTTATTAAATTTTTGAATTTTGCTAAATTACTCAAAACCCCTACATAATTTACCTAAAAAAGCCAAAAAAGTTTAGGTATATATTATTTTAAAATTTAATTAATCCTTTTTTATCGATTTTCTTTTTTTGTATCATCATTAAAAGCCCATTTAATTGCCGGACCTAAGAGCATGATTATTGGTATAATTATCATTAATACAGCAGGAAATATACTGCAACCAACATTCATTGCTATAAATAACAATTGAAATCCTGTCAACATCATAAATAAACCTATTAAAAAAGTATTTGATTTTTTTCCCATAATAACCACCTTTATATAAATTACTTTAATAGCCAATTAACTATCACATTTATTATATAAAACATTAATAATATATGCAAGAAATAACACCATCATTACTCATACTATAAAGTATTTATCTTTTAATATTTAATAAACAAAACATATTTGCAATATTATATTGAATAAAAAAATGTAACTTAAATTAATATTACTTAATCCTCGTTATTACATCTAGGATTAGTTAGGATAAATTTTTCATCAATATTATCATATCCCCATGTACACATCGCTTCTAGTATAGGAAATATTGACTTACCTTTAGTTGTAATTGAATATTCTACTCTAGGTGGAATTTCAGGGTAAGCCTTTCGACATATCATTCCATCTGCCTCTAATTCTCTAAGTTGATTAGTTAGTGTTTTTTGCGAAATTTGAGTTATTGCCATCATAAGTTCCTTAAATCTTTTAGTTCCATCAGTGATAAGCAAATATAAAATCAACGGTTTACACTTTCCTCCTATAATTTTTAGAGTTACCTCCATTTCATTTCCTAGTGTTATCTTATCTTCTATTTTCATTGGTTACCTACATAGCCATAAGTAATAATGTGCCTTATTGACAATTATTACTTATGGTCTTAACATATTCTATAATAGTATTTTATACTATTATAGTAATTACGTCAATTTCACAATTATAAGTAAATTTATTATTAATACAAAAAATTGAAATAAAGTTACAAAATATAATATATATATAAGTAATGGTATTTTAATTAATTTAAAAATGAATACAATTAATATACTCTTATAACAAACTAAAACCCATGAAATAATAAATTCTAGTTGTTGCTATTTTACGCTAAACCATTTACTATTAAACGATGTAACACACAATCATTACAATTTAATAACTATTATGAAGAATTAATTTATTTAATTGATACTTTCTTTTATAATTAAATAACAAATCATGTGAAAGAGGTAAATAAATGCAACCTAAATTAATCAATATGACACAAGGCAATATAAAATCACAAATGATAAGATTTGCCTTTCCACTTTTCTTAGGTAACTTATTTCAACAATTCTACAATGTAGTGGATGCAATAGTAATAGGAAACTATTTAGGAGACAACGCACTTGCCGCCGTAAGTTCTACAGGTCCACTAGTCTTTCTTATTGTCGGTTTTTTTAGTGGAATCGCATCTGGAATTGGTGTTGTAATTTCAAGATATTTTGGAGCAAATAATGATCATTTAATCAAAAGATCAGTAGGAACTGCAGTATCTTTTGGATTAATTGCTGGTATAATTCTTACCATTTTTGGAACAATATTCACCCCTTATATCCTTAAATTGATGTCTACACCTTTAGCAACAATTATTGATGCAACAAATTATGTTCAAACTTATTTTGCTGGAATCATATTTTTAATATTATACAATACAGCTAGTGGTATATATCAAGCTGTTGGAGATAGTAAACGCCCTTTATATTATTTAATATTTTCTGCAATTGTTAATATTATTTTAGACTTATTCTTTGTAGGTGTTTTAGGATTAGGTGTTAAAAGCGTTGCTGTTGCAACACTTATTGCCCAAGCATGTAGTGCTTTTTTAGCCTTTTATCATTTATATCATGTTAAGGCAGTTTATCAATGTACTTTTAAAACCATTTGCATCGATAAGCCTATTTTAATTGAAATGCTGAATGTGGGAATTCCATCAGGGATTCAAAATTCTGTAATAGCTATTGCAAATGTTGTAGTACAATCTAATATTAATTCATTTGGTGCGATTGCCGTTGCTGGTACTGGAGCCTATGTTAAAATTGAAGGGTTTGTATTTATACCTATTATGTCATTTTCAATGGCAATTACAACATTTGTAAGTCAAAATCTTGGAGCAAAAAATATTAAAAGAGCAATGCAAGGTGCTAAATTTGGAGTTATAACGGCATGTATAATGGCTCAAATACTTGGAATTTCCTTTTATTTATTTGCACCACAATTGATATCTATATTTTCTAATAGCCCACAAGTTATATCATCAGGCGTTCAACGTGCCCAAATATGTTCACTGTTTTATGTCTTACTAGCCTTTTCACATTGTATTGCAAGTGTTTTACGTGGTGCTAAAAAAACCAAAGTACCAATGTTTATTATGTTGGCTTGTTGGTGCATAATTAGAGTTATTTATATACAAATTATAACCTATTATTATAATGATATTGAATTAGTATTTTGGGCTTATCCCCTTACTTGGTTATTGAGTAGTATTTGCTTTATTTATTATTTTGTAAAATCAGATTGGAATAAAAATTTATAATAATCGTTTAATTATATTATTACAAGGTGTAAGCTCTATTACTTACACCTTTTATTATACAAATCTAGCTTATAACAATAAAAAAAGCGACCTATTGGTCGCCACAACATTTACTTTCACATTGTGTTGTTTCTTTGTTATCTTCACATCCACAACCTTCGTGTTTATGTTTACCATGCCCACTACCATCATGTTTTCCTTTACCATCACATCCACAACCTTCAGTTTCAGCATTGTCTTTGCAACAACCTTCACCTTTATGCTTACCATGACCACTACCATCATGTTTTCCTTTACCATCACATCCACAACCTTCATTTTCAGAATTGTCTTTGCAACATCCTTCATTTTCAGAATTATCTGAGCAGCATCCTTCATGTTCATGTGATCCGCATCCACAACCTTCATCATCAGATGAACAATCGCAATCACCACCACAACCTTCATGATCATGTGATCCACCACATCCACCTTGGCATCCTTGTTGCATTTGTTTTTCATATACTAATGTATCGATTGCTAAAGCTTCAATCTCAATTTTAGCTCCCATTGGTAATGCTGCAACTTGAACACAAGAACGTGCAGGATATGGCTCACTAAAGAATGTAGCATAGATTTCATTCATTTTAGTAAATTCACTTAAATCTGTCATGTATACTGTAGTTTTAGTTATATGTCTTGTTTCTAAATCCATCTCACTTAAAATTGCTTCTACATTTGTTAAAGATTGATGAGTTTGTGCTTGAATATCATCAGCCATTAAACCTGTTGAACAATCAATTGGAAGTTGTCCTGAAAGATAAACAAAGTCACCAAGTTTTACAGCTGGTGAATAAGGTCCGATTGCTTTTGGTGCATTGTTAGATTCGATTTTATTAATAAACATTTTAATTCCTCCTAGAAATCACTTTCTTCATTGTCTTGATAGTAATAATATTCTTCTTCAATGTGCTTTCTAATCTTTAATTTATTAAATTTATTTAATAAACTAAAAACCATCATTATTAAGAACATAATAAGAACTGCTATTGATAAAAACTCATTGATATTTTCAACCATATTATCACCTCTGTTAGTATTATACAAAATTTTCGCAACTTATTCAAATAAGATGACTATTTTTTGAATAATTTATTTTTTTTGTACCACAATATTAACAGGAGGAAAATAAAATGAAAACAAAAAACGAAAAACAAGCAAAAGAAACAAAAGAAATGGAAAAATTTGTTGCAGTTAGAAAAAATTCAGCAGGTAACTTATGTGAATTCAAATCTAATAGTGGAAAAGTTTATGATTATGAAATGGCATTAGAAGCTGTAGAAAAAGGACAAGTTGAAAATGCTATCCTATTTACTGGAAGAGATGGAAAACAACACATCAAATCTAAAACTGATACAAGCAAAAAAGATAACTTATCAAATTTAAAAGAATTTTAATCAAAAAAAGACAAATGACTTATCGGTCATTTGTCTTTTTTACTATTTTATAACTTGTTAATATAGAAATACATATAATAATTAAATTAATTATCGCAAATATTATTATCCCGGTATTAAACAAATTAAATGCCGTACTTAACTTTAAACTATTTAGTGCTAACAAAATAAATGATGATAATATACCATAACTTAAAAGTGTAAAGATATTTGTAAATATGAAAGTTTTATAATATTTATATTTATTATACATATACAAAAGCGTGGTAGAAAAGATTAATATAATAAAAATAAAATCAATTATATTCATACTAATTATAAGCAATATTAAAATATTATTAACTTGATAATAGCGAGCCATAAAATTAATTACTACCCTTGCAATATATGCCATTTTCACAATATCAATTTCAAGTAAAGCAATATATTGTTCAATACCACTACAATTTAAAACATAATAACTTATTACTAAATTAATAATCGCATAAAATATGATTAAGATAAATCCTGTTAATAATAATTTATTACTAATATTTCTATCTTTCATAACTTAAATTAAATCTTGTAAAAAATCTTCACCTTTTAATTCTTCATGAAAACATAAATTTGCATATTCTTTTTGCCTTAAAACTTCATATACACATATTGCAACTGTATTAGAAAGGTTTAAACTTCTTGCACTACTTACCATTGGTAAACGAGCACATTGAGCTAAATTACCCTTTAATATAGATTTATCTATACCTGTACTTTCTTTACCAAAAACTAAATAAATATTTTCTTCAACTTTATAATCAAAACTGCAATGAGTCTTTTTACCATATCTTGTCATATAAACAAAAAAACCTTCATTTAAAGCCTTAAACTCATCGTAACTCTCATACACCTTATAGTCTAAGTCTTTGCGATAATCCATACCAGAGCGTCTTATAGCCTTTTCATCAAGTGAAAATCCCAACGGTTTAATTAAATGTAACATACAACCACTCGCAACACATGTCCTCATAATATTTCCTGTATTTTGAGGTATTTCTGGTTCAAACAAAACAACATTAATCATAAAATTTCTCCTTTATTAAAAAATTGTGTATGTCTTAAAATATGACATATTGATAAAACAAGTGCAATACTAACAAGAAATCCAATAATTATTTTAGTTACAATAGCATTAAAAAATTCTAACGGAAACATCATAATCATTACATCAGTATTAACATCTAAAATCCATAAATCATTAGTAAAAAATATTTCATGCATCAAACGCCATAAAGCATCAAAATCAACTATCGCACCAAATATAACTACAACAAGCAGTATCGAAAATATTTTAATTGCTTGAATAAAACTTGAAAAAAAATAATCTAATGCCTTTTTTCTTTTAAAATATACTAACATAAGAATACTTACAATAAATGTATATAAACAAATATCTTTCACAAGCATAGCATTTAAATAAAGATTTTTTACATCAACCATATGATCTTTTTCTTTTTGATTATATACTTCTCTATCAACACCATCAATTTGCACAATTAATGATAAATCATTTGTCTTATCTTGAATATAATCAAGCAACATACTTGTAGTTTGCATTAAATCATCTTCACTGATTGAAATAAACTGCGCTATTTCAAGTTTTTCATATTGATTTTGATAGAAATATTTATTAAAACTTACAATATTAATTGTTGAAAGTAATAAAAAGATAATAAATAATAATGATGAAAAAGTCATTAATATATTTGTTTTATTTTTCATTAGTTATATACTCTAAAAACTTTTCTATTGCAATATATCGATGTGATATTTTGTTTTTTTCCACATCATCAAGTTGTGCAAGACTTCTATTATATTGTGGTAAATAAAAGATAGGATCATATCCAAAACCATTTTCACCATTAATTTTGTCACCAATAACACCTTCAATTGCACCTTCAAATACATGTTCTACCATTAACTCATCAATATAAGCAATAGCACAAACAAATCGACAACTACGATCACTTCCAACAAAACTATTCATTCTTTCTAAAATAACACTATTTTTATAGGTATAACTTGTATCATGTCCTAAATAACGTGCACTTTTAATTCCAGGTTCACCATTTAATGCATCAATAACTAAACCTGAATCATCACTTATAACACATTTATTAAGTTTTTTCGCAAGTTTCCTAGCTTTAATTAATGCATTGTCACCAAATGTATCACCATTTTCATCAACTTCAAAATCAAAATCATAATCTAATAAACTTTTAACTTCAATATTATGTAATTGCAATATCTTTTTAAATTCTTCAACTTTATGTTGATTACTTGTAGCAATAATAATTTCCATTAATTTTCCTCCATTATTTTGTATGATTCACAATTCATAAATATTCTTTGAGCAATTTTTTGTTGCTTAGAATAAATAATAATTTGATAACATATTTGTTTATTAAAATATCCGTATGTTATATAGGTATAATTATAAATTATATCATCAACAAATAAATATTCTTTTATTAATATTTCACTAATATTTTTTTTAACTTCAATAGTGATATTATCATTAAAGATTTTTTTAGGTCTTTGTCTAAATAGTTTTAAGTAATCATTAAACAATATTGCCATAACAAGTTTTTGATCATGATGTTTTAAAACGTCACTAACCAATAAAAATAAATCAGCTATTTGATAAGGTCTTGTTAGTTTTTCTAATTTAATTCCACATTCTAATAAGAAATCAAAAGGATTATCAAATAAATTTAATTCATAAAAAATTTGAATACTATCAAATAATTTATGCGAATTTAATAATTTTTCTGTAGCATGATAAACCATCTCAACATTTATCATTTCATCTTCTTTAATCCATTTAGTAGCCCTTACGGTAAATGGCGAATGCAACTGCTTTTTAGTAACAAAAGTATCTTGTATTTCACTCAAATATGTCCCTTTTAAAAGCTTTAAGATACCTACTTGTATTTCATGTGGTTTAGTATCAAAAAGTTGATTAAATGAGTCCTTAAACGATTCATACCCCTCAAAAGGAAGACCTGCAATTAAGTCAGCATGCAATTGATAACCCCTATTTGAAAGTATTTTAATGACCTCTTTAACCTTTTCACTATCTTGTTGTCTAAATACTGCTTTTAAAGTTTTTTGATTAAATGATTGAACTCCAACTTCAAAACGATACTTACTTACATCAGCTTCATATAATAAATAATTCATTAAATTATCACTAACATGATCTGCAACAATTTCAAATTGAAAAGTTGTATTTAATTGTAGTTTCTCCATTAATTTTGATATATATATTGCGAATTCATTATCAGCATTAAATGTACGATCTAAAAATTTCACTTGCTTAACATTGTATTCCTTAAGTTGCATTAATTGTTTTTCGATATATTCTTTACTAAAAAACCTTACTTGATTATCAACTGAACTTAAACAGTATGCACAACGATAAGGACATCCTCTAGATGTTTCAAAATAAAAGTAACGATTTTTCATATCTTTTAAATCAAAGTCTAAAAAATATGGTGACTCTAATGTTTCTATATAACTCAAATCGCTTTTCGCATATACAACATCACTTATATAATCTTTACCATAATATCCATCTACATTTTTTACTCCGTCAACAACTTTAAAAAATGTTTGTTCACCCTCACCTCTTAAAACACATTCAATTGGAAGATCTAAATATTTTTCACAATCAAATGATACCTCAGGTCCACCTAAAATAATCCTTACATTAGGATTTATTTGATTTAATTTTAAAATAAACTTTGTTACACACTCAACATTCCAGATATAAGTACTTATACCTACTACATCATAGTTTAATGCTGCAATATTAATTGCACACTGTTCTATATCATCTTTAGTTGTATATTCCTTAATATCTACATCGTGGTTACTAGTATTACTTACATACAACCATCGAAGTGATAGAGCTTTGTGGATGTATTTTGCATTAAATGTCATTAATAAAACTTTCATTACTTCACCTATTTCTATATTCTACTATTTATTATACCAAAATAATCTATCGTATGCTATGATAGATTAAAGGAAGTACAAATTATGAATATCACAGATTTTATCACACAATATAATATTAAAGACTATTCTTTAAAAAAACTAACTAATGCACTTACTAACCAAGTATATAAATTAAGTATTAATGATAAAGATTATGTTATTAGAATAAGCAATGAATTAAATAATAAATTATTTGATCGCAAATTAGAAAAACATGTAATATCATTAGTAAAAGATTTTGATTGTAAAACAATTTATTACAATGAAGAAAACGGACTTAAAATATCAATATTTTTAGATAATTGCACTTGTTTTCAAGAGTGTATTCTCCCCAATAAAATTGAACTGTTTGCAGAAGTTTTATCAGCTTTTCATAATAAAAACATTAGTGTTGATCAATCATTTAATATCCTAAAAACCTACAATAACTTCAAAGATAATACAGATTCATTGATTTATAACCTTAATAAATATGAATATATTTTAGATGATGTAGATCAATATGAACCAAAAATTTTATGCCATAATGATTTAGTTAGTGGAAATATATTATATCAAGAAAATCGATGTTATTTAATCGATTACGAATATGCAAAAAATAATCACCCCTATTTTGATGTTATGTCATTTATTACTGAAAATAATTTAAGTGATTCAGATCGCATAAAATTTTATAATGCCTATTTCAAAAAAGACATTGACCAATACCAAATAAGTTTATTGACTAAATTTGAAAACGCTCATAATCTTTTATGGTGTATGTGGGCTATGATGATGTATAGTCATAAAAAAGAATTGATATATTTAGATATTGCGAAAACAAAATATGAAAATCTAATAAAAATAGCAGATATTATATAATAATATCTGCTATTTTTTCTACTATTTTATGATTAATTATATCATTTTGATTAATGATATGAACACCTAGTTCCACAGCCTTTAAATACATTGCTTGATCTTTATTAGCACTACTAGCACCTGTTATAATACAAGCCTGGGCATATGTACCACCAAGTTTTTGTGCTAATGTTTTAATTTCATAAATATCTAAAGATTCTAACTTATTCATTTTACATGAAACAAAGTATGGAATTGCATTTTTAATAACAATTATATCAATTTCACATGTTGGTTCATTACGATGAAATTGTTGACCATTTAAATCAATCATTGTACTTATGGCAACATCATCAAAATAATTAGATTCCTTTAATTCAATAAAACTTTGATATTCAAGCCATGCACCTGAAGATCTTAATAGCTGTTTTATTTCTTCATCTAAAAATTCCACAACAATTTTAGTATCTGTACTTGTATATTTAAGGATTGAAAGCTTACTTAATTTAATTAATAAATTAGTTACTCTATTTTTTAAATAAGGATCAATTAACTTATCATCTATATAGGCTGTTTTTTCTGTACTCTTCATTTCTTTTGATAAAATCTTTATAAAATATGTCCAGATATAATTATCCTGATTCATTATTTCAATTATTTTTTTTATTTGCATAATTTCATCTTCATCATTAAAGTTTGGAGTAAAATGATTATGATGCTTGATAAGTGAACCTTGAAGTTCAATAATTTGTTTAATACTTAATTTAAACATCCTTAAATCACCTTTAAAGTTTTCACAACCTTTAATTGACTTAAATTGATGCTTCCTAAAATTAATATAAAAACAATTTTTATTTTTCTCTAAACAATAATGACTAAGCTCTACAAGCATACTACGATTACCATTTGAAAGATTAAAATAATATTCATCATCTTCATCAAATATAGAAAAATCATAATCTTTTACTTGATAGAAAAATACTTCTACTTTTCTATTTTGTAAAAACTTTAATATAGCTTGTGCTTTACCTTTATTATAGTGTTGGGCATCAAATAAATAAATTACCTTTTTAAAATCATAAACAATTGGACAAACTAAATTTTCGACTTTTTCAAAATCGAGTATTTCTATTAAACTTTTCATATTATCACCATATATATTATACAACAAAATATTGATAATAAACTATTTGTTTTATTTTTTATTCGACATCAATCGATCCAATATCAGTTTTTATGTCGATTGAACAACTTTCATTAATTGCATGATATTCAAAAAGCCCTTTATCAATATTAGTAAATTCATTAATATTAATCATTTCAACATCTATATCTCCCAAATTAGCGACAAGTTCAGCTTTATTAAATAAAACATTTTCAAAATCAATACTTCCAATATCACATTTTATGATTGCATTATTAATTTGATTATCACTAATAGAAACATTTCCAATATTAGCTTTTAAAATCATATTTTTTACAATTAAATCTTTTTCTATTTCCACATTTCCAACATCACTAGATATATCCAAATTATTAATTTTAATATTACCACTAATTAAAATATCACCAATGTCTGTAATTACTTCAATATTTTTATTAAAATCAGTTGGTAAGCAAACAATTATATCAAATTGTTCACTGTGGTTATTTGTAGAAAACCAATTGTTATTGTTATTAAACTTTAGATCTTTAATTTGTTCTAAATTAATTTGATCATCATTTACACTTAATTCAAAATATTCTTTTGCATATACAATTTCAAATTTATCAGATTGAATAATTTCAATATTGCTTACATCACTATCAATCTTAATATTGTGTAATTGATCAAATTGTTTTGTAACTAGCTCAATTTCTTTCACATCAATCGATTCATTATTATCATTATAATTAATACTATAATCGGCATAGTTTTTATGATTAATCCAACCAGACATATTCGCTACCATCGAAAATATCATGACACAGACACCTGTTATTATTAAAGTAATTGCTATTTTTTTACTCATATATTACCTCCAATTAAATTTCTAATATAATTTATTACATCAATTATTACCTGTTTTGTCTTTTCAAACATTTTTTTATAACTTGGTATAAGTAAAATAATAATTCCAAGCATTACAATTGCGAATCCAAAATCAAAAATATAACCACCTCTTATACCAAAAAAAGTAACTACTCCAATTGAATTATTAAATGGTGAAGAAAAGATTGAAGCTATAATAATAAATGGTATTATACATAGTATAAATGCCACAAATAACAGTGTAAATGCAACTATAATCAAAGGAAACCATAATGGAAAACCAAATATTAATAGCAATATTATTACTACAGTATTTAAATGTGATTTTTGTTTTGGTTTATAGTTATATGGGCCATTGTTTTGATTATTAATATGACTATATTTATCTGAACTATTATTTAAATTATCTTTATTAGACTTATAATTATTTGAATTGTAATTATTTTCTTTATTTTTATTTATATTATTTTGTTTATATTCTTTTTCCGATAATATTTCTTTCGCAATATCTTCAATATTTCCAAGTCGCAATACTGCGTCAAATTCACTTATTCCATCTTCAATTAAATCCGATAAAATTTCATCATAATACCTAATTGTCTTTTCAATTTCTGATTCACTACTATTTACTAATAAGTCTGTTAACTTATTTAAAAATTGTATTTTATTCATCATTTAGTCCCCCTTTATAAAAGCATAAACATTTAATACTTGTTCCCATTCAACAAGGAAATCATCAATTTTACCTTTGCCTTGATTCGTAATTTTATAGTATTTTCTAAGTCTACTATTGTGTTCTACAGAATACGTTGTTAGACAACTGTTTGCCTCTAGTCTTTTTAATATCGGGTATAAAGTTGATTCAGATATTTCGATACATTTAGAAATATCTTTAATTATCTGATAACCATAAGAATCATTTTCTTTTAAGACAACTAAGACACAAATTTCCAGTAATCCTTTTTTCATTTGAATATCCATATTCTCACCACCTGTTTATACTATACGTTACATAGTATAATGTGTCAAGCAGTATTATTATATTATATTATTTCAATAAAGCATGAAATTAACTTATTATATTACCTAAGATTAAATTGCATTATTAAAGTTAAGTTGAATGTTTCATATTTAGCAAAAAAAGTGATAATTAAATTATTCATTGACAATATTAGATTATTTCTTATTATTATTAAATAAATAGCCTTATATATTTGAATTTAAATGATTTGTAAGGTATAATATTGTAAGTAAAAAGTGAGGTATTCTATGAGTAAAGTAAGAACAAGATTTGCCCCAAGTCCTACAGGTTATATGCACATTGGGAATTTAAGAACAGCACTATATGAATATTTAGTTGCGAAAAAAAATGAAGACGGTGTCTTTATTTTAAGAATTGAAGATACTGACCAACAACGTTTAGTTGAAGGTTCTGTAGATGTAATTTATGATACACTAAAACAATGTAATTTACTACATGATGAAGGACCAGATGTTGGGGGAAATTATGGTAGTTATATTCAATCAGAAAGAATGAAATCAGGTATTTACAAGCAATATGCTGAGCAATTAATAGAACTAGATGGTGCTCACTACTGTTTTTGTAGCGAACAAGAAATAGATGAACAAAGACAAATAGCTGCATCAAAAGCAATATCATTTAAATACGATGACCCTTGTAAACGTCTATCAAAAGAAGAAATTAATTCACGCATACAATCAAGTGAAAAACATGTAATTCGTCAAAATATTCCAAATGAAGGAACTACTTCTTTTGATGACGAAGTATATGGTACAATCAGTTTTGAAAATAGTACATTAGATGAAGCAATACTTTTAAAAAGTGATGGCTTCCCTACTTATAATTTCGCTAATATTATTGATGATCATTCAATGGAAATAACACATGTTGTACGTGGTAATGAATATTTATCTTCAACACCTAAATATAACTTAGTTTATTCTTCATTCGGATGGGATATTCCAACATATGTACACTGTCCACCTGTTATGAAAGACGAACAACATAAACTTTCTAAACGTAATGGCGATGCATCATTTCAAGATTTAGTTGCGAAAGGTTATTTACCACAAGCAATCGTAAATTATATTGCATTACTTGGATGGGCTCCTGAAACAGATCAAGAAATTTATACTTTAGATGAACTTAAACAAGCATTTAATGTAAAAAGAATTAATACATCAGGTGCAATATTTGATATTGATAAACTTACTTGGATGAATGGTATTTATTTACGTAATATGGATATCGATACTTTCCATGCCCTTGTATTACCATATATTAAAGGTGCAGTTACATCTGATTTTGATACCAAAGAAATTGCGGAAATACTACATCAACGTACTTCTACATTGACAGAAATTCATGATATGCTTGATTTCTTTGATGTTTACCCTTCATTTGAAAATGATTTATATATCAATAAAAAAATGAAAACATCTCCAGAAATTGCTTTACCATCTTTAGTTGCTGCAAAACAATTACTTGCAAACATTGATAATTACACTAAAGAAGTTATCCATGAACAAATGATGGAACTTGTTAAAACAATGGGTATAAAAAACGGTCAATTATTATTTCCTGTAAGAATCGCATTAACTGGTAAAGCATTTACACCAGGTGGAGCAATTGAAATCGCTTATATTTTAGGTAAAGAAGAAGCAATTAGAAGATTAGATATTGCTATAAATAATTTAAACTAAAACACAAAAAGTCTACTAACTTATTTCAGTTGGTAGACTTTTTTTATTTTAAACAGTACTTATAATATTTATATACTACTAGATTATTTAATTAATAACTATAAATTATTTAATCATATAGTAGCATCTTTAAAATAGCAATAATTAAACAAATATAAATTTGAACTAATAATGATTAATCAATATATTAAAAACTATTGATATAAATCTAGTGGATTTATTAATTCATCATCTTTTGTAACTTCAAAGTGTAGATGAGCTCCGGTAGATTTACCCGCATTACCAACCAAAGCAACTATATCACCTTTGCTAACCTTATCGCCACTACTTACTTTTAGTTCACTACAATTTGCATATAAGCTTGTATAGCCATTTGCATATTCAATTTTAATGTAATTACCTAAATTATCATCAAATTCAGATATAATAACATTCCCATCAGCAATCGCTAATATCTGTGTACCTTCATCAGCATTTAAATCAATGGCAATATGCTCAGGATAACAACCATAAGTCATCTCTATATTTTCAAAACTTAACGGAAAAATAAATTCATCTTCTGTTAATACGTAATCATCAGACATATGTGAAATAGCTTTTGATTGTAAAGCTGGACTTTCAGTACTAACGACATTTGTATTAATAGGATTTTCATCATCAACCTTTTGGAAATCATTATTTATATTAGATTGATTACCTTCATTATTATCTACCTTTTGGGCTAAAGGATTTGATAATCCAATAAATAGTGCAAACACAAATATACATATTGATAATGTAACTACCCTTTTTGATGCTTTATGATATTTCAAAATATTTTTAACTCTAACTTTAACACTACTATCAGAAAATAGAATCACATTATCTAATTTTTGGTGACAACTATATTTCACTAACGAACAAGAGTATTTCTTTTTGCAATCTAAATTTAATGACTTAACTACATGCTCATCACATGACATTTCCATATCCAATATCATTAATTTATAAGCAAACCAAACTATTGGATTAAACCAGTGAACACATGCAACTAAAAACCAAACTAATTTAATGATATTATCCTTACGTTTTAAATGTGTACTTTCATGTTCCATTATATATTGATATTCTTGCGAATCATCAATTGTAGGAATATATATTTTACTTTTAAATATACCAATAGTAAAAGGAAAGGAAATTTCATCACTTATATAAATATTTTCGCTTAAATTAATACTATTTTTAAGACTATTATTCAATTTCAGATATTTGATAATAGTATAAGTAATAATTAAACACACTCCTAAAATCCAAATAAACGATAGCAATTGAAAAAAATTAGGTGTGCTCTCTTTAACAACTGTATAGGATTGAAAATTAGTTATTTTATCTATAGTTGATGGTGCTACATTCAAAACTTTTTGTGGTAAACCATTCATAACATTAAATTTACTTGTAAAACCACTTAACGTAACTAGTCTTATTAAAGGTATAAACCATAAAAAATAAGCAAATGTTTTTGGCACTTTTCTCATAATAAATCTTAATACAATAACCAATACAATTACAAAACTTCCTAAAAGCGATAACATCAATACATCCTTAAATAGATTTATCATTATTAATCCTCCTTAAATTTTTCAATTAGATCAAATAATTCATCAGCCTGTTGCTTCGTAATTTTTTTATCTCCAATAAATGACGTTATAAAGTTAGGTAATGAATTATTAAAATTTTTATTAATAATTGATGTACTTTGATGATGTAATATTTCCTGTTTTTTTACAATTGAAGTTACAATGGCATTATCATTTTCTACAATTTCTCTTAAACATAATTTTTTCAAAACAGTATAAGTTGTAGTTCTTTTCCATCCTAATAATTCTTGGCATAATTTAGCTAGCTCTCCTGATTGAATTGGCTCATACATCCAAATAATTTCTGCTAGTTTGAACTCTGCCTCAAATAAATTTTTATCCATTTCGTTACCTCTTTTCTGTCTACTGTAATCGACTACACTTGCAGTTTATCACACTAGACAACATATGTAAATAAAAAAAAGCAAATCATTTGATTTGCTCTAATTTAAAATTATTATTCAGCGTCTTTTTTAACTGCTGCTTTTCTAACTTTTTTAGGTTTTTCTTCACCTTCAACTGCTTCAACTACTTTTTTAGTAGCTTTTTTAACAGCTTTAGGAGCTTCAACAACTACGTCTGCAACTACTTCACCAGTTGGGTTAGCAAGTGCTTTTTTAGCGATTTCAACGATTGCAGTGAAACCTTTTTCATCATGAATAGCGATCTCAGAAAGCATTTTACGGTTAGCACTTACGTTAGCAAGTTTTAATCCGTGCATGAATTTTGAGTAGCTTAAGTCGTGCATTCTTGTTGCTGCATTAATACGAGCAATCCATAATTTACGGAATTCACGTTTCGTTTGTTTACGTCCGATATAAGAATATCTTAATGAACGCATTACTTGTTCATTAGCTGTTCTGTATAATAAATGTTTAGCTCCAAAATAACCTTTAGCTAGTTTTAATACTTTTTTACGTCTAGTACGTGTTGCTGGTCCACCTTTTACTCTTGGCATGTTATTCTCCTCCTACGCTTAGTCTTGAAGCATTAGTTTAATACGCTTATAATCGCTCTTAGAAACTAACCCAGACTTTCTTAAATTTACTTTTTGTTTGTGTGATTTGTTTGATGCAAAGTGACTTGTGTAAGCATGTCCTCTTTTTAATTTACCAGTACCTGTTCTTTTAACACGTTTTGCCAATGCTTTTTTTGTTTTCATTTTAGGCATAATATTTTCTCCTTATATTTTACTTTTTCTTTGGTGTCAATACAACTGACATTGTATTTCCTTCTAATGACGGTGATTTTTCAACACCTGCAACATCAGAAATATCTTTAATGAATTGATTCATAACTTGTTTTCCAACTTCAATTCTAGTCATCATACGTCCTCTAAAACGCATATCAACTTTTACTTTCATACCTTCACTTGCCCAGCCTCTAGCTTGACGCATTTTAGTATCAAAATCATGTTTATCAATTACTGGAGATAATCTAACATTTTTCATCTCAGTAACATGTTGTTTCTTCTTTGCCTCTTTTGTTTTCTTTTGTTGTTCAAAACGGAAACGTCCATAATCAACAATTTTACAAACAGGCGGATTACCAGTTGGAGCAACACAAAACAAGTCTAAATTACTCTCATACGCTTTTGCTAAAGCATCGCGTCGTGACATAACTCCTAGTTGTTCACCATCTGCTGTGATAACCATAACTTCTTTGAATCGAATGTTTTCGTTAACTAACTCCTCAACTACATTTTTCTTACTAATACAAGACACCTCTTTCTTACTTAATGTATTTACATATAAAAAGCAGGAAATAATCTCTTCCTGCTTGAATAACTTTAATAAGTTTTTCTGTAGCGGGAACCCAAGTCCGAAGGACATCAGGTGAGAAATAATTCTACTTTCCACATCTTTTTATTGCTTAATTAATATACCATGTATTTAAACTAAAGTCAATCATATATACTATTTTTTTGAATAATTTGTAAAATATCTTTAAAAAATAAATCCTGTAACCTTAACATCAATATTTTCACAACTTAAATTAGTCATTTGCAAAATATTTTGATGAATACGATCTTGAATGCTTTCACAACTTTGGTGTACATTCATACCATATTTAATACGAATTTCAACCATAACATTTAACTTATTATTACCAATTTTACATAAATACGATTTTTTCATAGGGCTATTTTCAACAAGTGTTACCCCATCAATTTCATCAATTGAAATTTGTGCAATTGTTTCAAACACACATTTAGATAAAGCGATCATTCCACTATCTTCAGTTTTTTCTTTTATTAAAATATATTCTTGCGCCATAATTTACACCTTCTTTACACTAATAGTATACCAAACTTTTAAAGATTATAAAAGTTTATTCAAATAAAACCTCAACTAATTTTTCTTTTTCTACATTTTCATAAACAATTTTCATTATTTTACGAACATTTTCATTGCTTTTATCGTCCTTTTTCCCTACCACTCTAACAACGTTATTAATAATCTCTACAAAGCATCCCTCTAATTTAGATTCTGTTAACGAATCAGTAATTTGTTTTTCCTTATCACTAAGTTCATCTAATTTAGAATTTTCTGATATTGCATTTTGCTTATCGACAAAACTATCACCAGATGCAATGGTGTTATTATTAGAATTTTGTTGATCAGCTCTTTGCTTATTTAAAACATCTAAGTACTCTGCATCATTTCCATTAGACGACACAATTAGGTTATCTTTTGGATAAGTTTCATTTGGTAACGTAATATAATAAGCACTAAGCAGTAAAACTAAAGTAAATAATGTTAAAAAAGTAAATGCATGTTTATTCATAATAGACCCTCACTTCACAATAAGTTTATGTCCATTCTAAGATAAATATGATACTAAAACAGCATATTTATATTTTTTCTTAAGTTTCTTTGAATTTCATTTAAATCGACTTGATTAATATTTGTTATCTGTTTTTCAAGTAGTTCTACATAATCTCTAAAACCATTCATAACAGCATATAATTTTTCTTCATGTACAATTTCTATTTTCCCAACTTCAATTAACGCTTTAGCTAAAGATGTCGATAATAAATCTTTAAGTTTTTGAGCCTCTATATGACTTATTGTTTCAAACTTTTTATCGTACCACATTGGATTAATTAATAAATTTTTTATTATTGAAACAAATTGCGCAAAGTCTTGTGAATTTGAACCAGGTTCAATAACAAATAACATAACAAAAAATACATGCCATTCATAGTCAACATTAATTATATCAGTAAAATACTTACCTAATAAATCAATAAATGGATCAGGATTAGAAAATGATGTTTCGAATGTTATTGGATAAGTAAAATCAATTTCTGTCATCTTCAATAAATTAAAGTGTTCAAAATATTCAACCATCTTAACCTGTGGCATATCATTGCGAATAAAATCTGTTATATAAATATATTGACTCAATATTGCACTACAATTTTTAAAGTCTGTTGTAAAGCCTAAAGAATCAACCATCTTTTGAGAATATAAATCAGATATAGATTTTGCTAAAAAAAGTTTAAATCCTTGTTCAGACATTCCAAAATCTTTATTTTGTGTACCTTCAAAAATCATTTGATCATAAACAATTTGCAGTTGATTATCAACTACTTCAAGACTATTAAATACTGATGTTAACACTAATTTCATAAACTTATCATTTAAAATAAAATGTGTATTTTTATATACAACTTCATGTTCTATTTCAGACCAAAATTTATGAACTAGGGATTTAATTTGAAGTTCAAAATTAACTTTTTCACCATTAAACATATAATATCCATCAATACGATAAATGTTGAACCCATTTCTTTGCTGTTGTGGTTGAAAAACAAAAAAATTCAAAAAACAATTTTCATCAATATTACAAACATAATAATTTTCACTTTTAGTAAAATTAGAAACCAACTTATCAAAAACAATTTGTTCATCAGTAATAAAACGACATTCAATAGTTACACCAATTAGATCTGGCAAAGTTTTTAAAACATCATTTGCATCTTCGCAATCAAGATAATATTTATTACGAATTATTTTCTCTTTTAAACTAGCTTCACCCTTTACTCGTGAAGAAAAGCCTACAGTATCCACTGTATCTTTATTTAATATTTCATCAAAAATACTTATAAGTTTACTTTCAATATACTTAAAAGATGGATTTTTTAAAGTTAATAATTCACTACTCTTATCAATTAAATCAAATAATTCAAGTCTCATATTTTATCCTCATTTTGTTTAAAATAATTTAACACACTATTTTTATCAGCTTGCAACTGATTTACTAGTTTATCTACATTATCAAATTTAATTTCATCTCTTATTTTATGACAAAAACTAATAGTTATATTTTCATCATAAATCATTTGACTAAAATCAATAATATTTACTTCTACTGAAAACTTATCACAATAATTAAAAGTCGGATTATGTCCAATATTAACCATTGCTTGATATTGTTTATTTAATATAGTAACAGTTGCAATATAAACCCCTTTTGATGGGATGATATATTCAGAGTCAACTTTTATATTAGCTGTTGGAAATCCTATTTTACTACCTTTATTATTACCATGAATTACTTTACCACTTACATGATATTTATAATCTAATAATTTATTAGCCATCGTGATTTCACCAGCTAAAAGGTAATCACAAATTCTAGTAGAACTAATTTTACCACTATCATCATTCACACTATCAGCACAATAAACTTGAAGACCATGATTAGTTAAACTATTTTTATCACCTAAACCATTTTTACCATAATGAAAATCAAAACCACATACAATGCCTTTGATATTTAACTTTTCTTTAAGTAACAAAACAAAATCATCAGCACTAAGTTTTGCCATTTCTGCATTAAAATCCAATATAATAAAATGTTGAATCCCTAAAGATTTAGCTATTTGTTGACGATCTTGCATTGTTGTAAGATGTTTTAAATCAGTTAAACCTTTAATAGTAACCCAAGGATCTGGATTAAATGTAATAAGTGCACTTTCACAATTGTTTGCATCACTCATTTCAATACATTTAGAAACAAGTCTTTGATGACCTAAATGTAAACCATCAAAATAGCCAATACAAGCACAAATATTTACATTTTCAATTTTATTTGAATCTATTGATATTTCATGAATATTCATTACCATAATCCTCTTTTACTTTTATATATGTTTTTGCTATCTTTCTCATACATTGCTACTAATTCATTTTGATAAGTTATACAAATTAAATCATTTTCTCTATCAATTTTTATTCTTTTACCATTTTTCACATCAATCAATTCTTTATCATTTACTTCATACATTTCATAAAGATCTTCAAATGTATCATATAAAGATATTGGTTCATAAACATTTTCTAATAAATCTTCTAGTTCATAACAATCTTCAAGTAAAACATTACCAACTTGAGTTCTTATTAATGATGACATTGCACCTAAGTTATCAAGTTTTGCTGCAATATCTTCACATAAAGTACGTATATATGTACCACTTGATACTACTGCTCTAAATTTAATTTCAGGATAAATTTCAATTAATTCTATTTGTGATATCTCTATTTCTCTAGGTTTTACTTCTACTTTTATATTTTCTCTAGCATACTCATAAAGTTTTTTTCCATTAACTTTTATCGCAGATACCATAGGTGGTATTTGCATTTGTTTACCTAAAAATGATTGTAATACATCTTCAACCATCTCTTTATTAAATTCAACTATTTCTTTTTCTTCTATTGAATCAGAAAATATATCACCAGTAAATGTTTTAGCTCCTAATTTAATTGTAGCTATATATTCTTTTTGATCATGAACTATATATGGTAACATCTTAGTTGATTTACCAATTAAAATTAATAATACCCCTGTTGCTTGCGGATCAAGTGTTCCACTATGTCCAACACTTTTAATCTTGTAAGCTCTTCTTATTCTTGCAACAACATCAAATGATGTGTGATCTTTTGGTTTGTTTACTTTTAATATTCCATTCATTATAAATACCTCGTATGTCTTTATTATAACAATAATTAAATAATTATGCTAATTAATTATTTGTGAAATAATGTGATATATTTACATTATCAAATTAAGTTAGTTATCTATCACTAATTGTATACATTAATAAAAAAAATCTTTATTCAATTATTTAAGAATTAAGATTTTTTAAAGTATTATTTATCTAAAGAAACATCTGTGAAGGTTATAGTAATTACATGAACAACATCCATATCAAATCCATCAAATCTTTCTGGTTCAAAATATGCACCAGGATATAACACTGGATACGAATTACCATCATCATAGAGTCGTATCATTATTGGTATTTCTTCATTTAATTTTATCTCTGTATGTTGATTTAAAAAATCCCAAGCTACAAGATGTGTTTTATAGTCTTCATCTAAAACTGATTCAACACTTGCACTAAAGCCACCGCCTTTAATTTCAACGGACCCATCTTTGTTTAGTATTGTCGTTAAAGTTGCAATGTATTTTTCATTTATCATATCCCAATAAGTTGCTGTAATTTCTTCACTACTAAAAGTATTGTCATCTTGTAATAGATGTGTTTTTAAAATCATTCCTACCGCTTCGTCTGGTGGTTCTATATACATATTTTTCGCATTATTGGCATAACCTACAAGATTTAATAAATCCTCTGCTTCTTTTGATAAGTCAAATGGTGTTATTCCTTCAATTGTTTCTTGATTTTGATTATATAAATCATTAGTATTTTGATTAAAACTTATAACATTAGTTATTATTAATATAATATTTAAAACAATAAAAAACCCAAACACAAGCAATATTGCTTTGATAATGAAATGATTTCTTCTATTCTTAACTGCAATTTGTTCATTAATTCTTGATAATAATACTGTGACATTATCTTTATTTATATCTTCTTGAATATTTGCACCTAAAAGTTCCCCTACACTTATCTCAAATAATAATGAAATTTTCAACAACATATCAGCATCTGGTACTGAAAGTCCTTTTTCCCATTTTGAAATTGTTTGACGAGTAACATTTAATTTAAGACCTAATTCATGTTGTGTATACCCTTTTTCTTTTCTTAATTGTTTAAATGATTCTTGCAACATAATAATACCTCCTTATATAAACATTATCTAATAATCAAATATATTGTACAAGCAACATAACTTAACATTTACATAACATTTTACGATTTATTTAAATATTAGCTAAATACTCTTGTAACATGATTCATATATACATTATTATATCATTCAATTAAATATTTAGTTTCTATATTCAATAAATAATTTTTATTAAATATAATATAATAGATTATTAGTATTGTGTTATAATATTTTAGTAAAAGAGGTAACTTATGTCGATAAAAAAAATAGTAGGCTGCATTAAAAAAGCTGATGAGCATTATAACTTAATTCAAGAAAACGACCGTATTTGTGTTGGAGTATCAGGTGGAAAAGATAGTATGTTATTACTTTATGCACTTGAACTTTATCGTAAATCATGTGTTCGCAACGAAACAAAAAACTTTGAAGTAATTGGTATACATATAAAATTAGGATTCCCTAATATGGATTTTACTAAAGTAATAGATTTTTTCGCAAGTAAAAACATCCCTTTTTATCAATTTGATTCGCAAGTTTATGAAATATTAAAATTACAAGCTAATGATGATGGTTCACTTAAATGTTCATTATGCTCTAAATTTAAAAAAGCAACTGTAATAAGTGCTGCCCAAGAACATAATTGTAATCGTGTAGCTTTTGCCCATCATGGAGATGATGCAATTGAAACATTATTTATGAATGCAATCTATGGTGGAAGACTTGCAACATTTAAACCTTCAATGTTTTTAACTAATACTCAAATGGATTTTATTCGCCCTTTTGTTTATGTTTATGAAAAAGATATTGTAAGTGCAATAACTCAAGCTAACATCCCTATTGTTCAAAGTACTTGTCCTATGGATGGCTTTACTAAGCGTCAAGAAACTAAAGAATTGCTTGAA
>CAMQTJ010000032.1 GCA_947037125.1 uncultured Holdemania sp. | reverse complement strand
GCCATACCAATGGATTAAACCAATGAATACACAAAACTAATAAACTAACTAATTTAGATAAATGATCTTTTCTTTTAATATGATATTGTTCATGTAATAAGATAAAGTTTAAATCTTTTTCATTAGTAATTGCAGGTAAATATATTCTAGGATTAATAACTCCCATAACAAACCCTGTATTTAGTTTTGTCGATGTATAGATATTATCTTTTAAATTAATTGAATTATTCAATTGTTTTTCAAGTTTCGCATAACCAATAATATTATAAATAACCATTGATAAAAAACCAATTAGCCAAATCATACTAATAATAAATACTATCAATTCAAAATAATTAATATTATTATTCACAATAACATTCACATGATTATCATTTATAGCTCCCAAATTATTATTTAAAGTTTGATTAATATTACTACTAATATTTTCAACATTAATATTTACATTACTACTAACATTAGTTACTACAGTATTTGGATCAAAACTTTTTTTAGGAATAAGACTAAAAACACTCTCTAATGAAATTGGACAAACCAATCGAAATAGCACAACAGACCATAAAACATAAGAAAATATCTTTGGAGCTTTTTTTAATCCATAACGTGCAAGTAAAATAACAATAATTACAAAACTTGCAGTAATACTCATATTTAAGATAACTAAGAATAGTTCATTAATCATAATTTATCCTCCTTATGCGCATCGATTATTTTTTGAATTTCATTTATATCAGCATCACTTAATTTATTTTTATGAGTAAAAGCTGTTATAAACTTAGGCAATGACCCTTGAAAACTATCATTGATAAATTCACTACCTTTATTAAGTTCATAATCATTTTTACTTATTAGTGATGTTACAACACCATTAGTATTGATAAATATTTGTTTATCACAAAGTGTTTTAAGCATCGTATACGTAGTAGTGCGTTTCCATTCAAGTAAATCAGTACATATTTGCGTTAATTCTCTTGAACCAATTGGCTCATTATCCCAGATAATATTTGCGAACTTTAGCCCTTTTTCTCCCATTTTGTATTTTTCCATAACTTACCCCTCCATCAGTCTAGTGATATTAGACAACTTTATATTATCAGTCTAACTCAACTAGACTGATATGTCAATAAATTATTTTATACATATCATATAAATAATAATTGAATATATAATAATTAATATTTATATCTTACTATTTATAATATTCTAGCTTATAAAAGTGCTATACTTTACTTAAGAAAAGGAAATAAATATATGAATATACTAATAATCAATGGCAGTCCTAAGGGCAAAAATAGCATTACATTACAAACTGCATTATATCTAGAAAAAAGTTATCCAAATCATAAATACGAAGTTATAAATGTTGGTCAACTAATTAAAAAATATGAAAAGGATTTTTCATCACAAATTAATGCACTAAATAAAGCTGATATGATCATCTTTGCATACCCTGTATATACTTTTATTGCACCATATCAATTACATCGCTATATTGAACTATTAAAAGATTGTGACATTGATTTAAGTAATAAATATGTTTCACAAATAACTACATCAAAACACTTTTATGATATGACAGCACATACATATATTAAAGAAAATTGTCTTGATTTAAATATGTTATACTTAACTGGTTTATCAGCTGATATGGAAGACTTACTAAGTGAAAAAGGTCGTTTGCAAGCAGATAATTATTTTAAAAATTTATTTTATTGTATTGATAATAATATTATAGAACCAATAATAACACTACCTAAAATCTCAAAACTTAAAGATATCTATCAAACTAAAACAATAAAGAAAATAAAAGATAGTAAAGTAAATGTAGTAATTGTAACAAATTATGCAAAAAGTGATCTTAATTTAATTAATATGATTGAAGATTTTTCTAATAAGTTAAAATATCAAATAAAAATAGTGAATGTAAGAGACTTTAAATTTTCTGGTGGATGCTTAGGTTGTTTTGGTTGTACGATAAATGGAAAATGTATTTATAAAGATGGATTTGATGATTTTTTAAGAAATGAAATACAATCAAGTGATGCAATTGTTTATGCCTTTAGTATTGAAAATCATTATACTCATTCAAGTTTTAAATGTTATGATGATAGACAATTTTGTAATGGACATCGTGCAGTGACATCAGGTATGCCTGTTGGCTATCTTATAAGTGGTGATTATCAAAATGAGCCAAATCTTCAAACAATTGTAAGTGCAAGATGTGAAGTTGGTGGTAATTATCTTAGTTATATTGCGACTGATGAATATGATACTGAAAATGAAATTACAAAACTTGCGAAAAGCCTAGAGTTTGCCTTTGAAAACAAACTTACAAGACCAGCCAATTTTTATGGTGTTGGTGGCAATAAAATATTTAGAGATTTAATCTATTTAAGTAAAGGTTTAATGCAAGCTGATCATAAGTTTTATAAGCAACATAATTTATACGATTATCCGCATAAAGAAAAGGCAGGAATCCTTAAAATGTGGTTAGTTGGTACATTATTAAAAATACCTTCAGCACAAAAAAAGATGAAGGGTAAAATGAATGAATATATTGTAATGCCTTATCAAAAAATCATTGAAAATACTAATAACACTTAAATTATATATATATTACATCAATCAGATTATTTAATTAATCTGATTTTTTTATTACAATTAATTAAATCATAAATTAACTAAAATATTAATTCTAACTTAATCAATAATTTCATTTTTTTCTCTATAATAAATAATAGCATTAGGAATATGACGTTCACGATTATCGGGATTAAATACTGTTTTAGTACCTGATTGCATTTGTGTAGAACCACCACCATCAAGTTGAACTAAAAAATGTAGATCATATTGAGTTTTAATGAATTTTCTAAATGATAGTGGCGAATAGTTTTTGTTACAAAAACTAATAAATTTTCCATTCTTTAATTTCCCTAAAAACGTATAAATATAAATTCTATATAAAGATGATCTATCAATATCTAAAGTAGTTGAAATGTATTCAACATCTTCACATTCATCAATTAAGACTATAGCAACAGCTATCCCTAACTTTACATTTTCTCTATAATCCCAAGAGTTAAATAAACCAATACGATAGCTATCATCATTCATAACAACTAAATCATATTGCTTTAAACCTTTTCTTTGATCAACAGCTTCATTAATCACATTAAAATTTTTGTCAATACCTTGATAACGCCCTAATATTTGACCTTTTTCTATCCCATTCATAATAAAAAAGCTAGCGTTAGTTTTACCCATTACTAAAGTTTCATTACCATCTGTTGTTATCTTAGATAGTGGTATTAATTGTTTATAATCATTATTTAGTAATACAATTTTTTCATTGCCTTCTTGAATATAAGCTGATATATTATCATCTATTTTTTTGTACATATACAATCTCCTTTTTTCTATCGCTTTATTATATTCAATTATTTGATTAATGTAACTGTGAAATAATTTTTCATGTATTTTTATTATATATTTTTAGTTATTAATATTAATACTATCTTCTTCCAAAATAACTATTATTAAAACTGCAATAATGAAAAAATATATTCAAATTAATATAACTGAAGAAGTCATTAAACCAAGTTCAATGAAAATTAAACAAAAAAAAGATGTCTGCACTTCTTATAGTACTGTTACTGAAGTGATAGAATCACTTAGAAAAAGAACTAAAAAGTCAGACAAATATTTATTTTTTACATAAAATTATTATTTATGCAATTAAAGTAATGTATATTACAGGACTTCGTCCTGCTGAATGTTTTTGTTTGAATAAAACTGATATTTCTTTTGAAAATAGAATATTAGATATTAATAAACAAATAGGTTCATCAATAAGTCAGTTCAATGTGATCAGGACAACTAAAACTGAATCATCATCACGTAGTATTCCAATAATTAAAGAACTGGAAGTAATATTACATGAACTATTTGAATTTCAAGATAATGATTTTTTATTCGCTAATTTTAATGGTGAACTTTTTGATGTAGATACTGCCACTAATAAAATAACGCGTTGCTGCAAGATGGATGGCTTAAAATTTAATATGTATCGTTTAAGACATCAATTTTCTACAGATTTAATTACAAATAATGTTGATCCAAGAACAATAATGGAATTAATGGGTCATAATAACATGGATATGACTGTAGCTTATGCAAGGTCTAATAACGATTTAAAAGAAGATGCCTTAAAAACAAGAAAAATGAACTAAATAAGGCAAGAAATCGGGCAAATGCCTTATAAACATAAAAAAAGCCTTTATTTAAAGGCTTTTGTTTATTTCAAGTGGTGTCCACGGAGGGACTTGAACCCCCGACCGTGCGCTTAGAAGGCGCATGCTCTATCCAGCTGAGCTACGTGGACATCTTTGTTGTGCTATAAGATAATACCAAAGATTCCACCATAATGCAAGCCTTAATTAAATTAATTCCATTTTTTTTACTTTAATTGTTTTTTCATCAATTGTAACGATGGCATAACTTGGTCTAGAACCATCACGATTATGCGATAATGATCCAGGATTTATTAATCTTACACCATTCAATTCAACATCAGCAAAAATATGAGTATGACCAAAAAACACAGTATTGCATTCTTCTTTTTTTGCATAATTAGCTAAATTACTCAAATCAAAAATACTAGCATAAGGATGACCATGCATTATTAAAATACGATGATCACCATAATTTACCTTTATTATTTTAGGTAAACTAGAATAATCATTATTTCCATTAACTACACTAAATTGACTTACATGTCTTAAAGGTAGTTCAAAGTCACCACAATGTACTCTATTTTCAATATCTTTGTGTTTTTTTAATACATACTCAATTGGTTCTATTAAACCATGATTATCACTAACTAATAATATTTCCACTTTTATCACCAAAATAATTATACTAGATAAAAGATAATATTTAAAGCTATATTTTATTAATTATTAAACTATTTAAATCAACAGACTTGATAAATACATCTTTAATATATACATCTACATTGGTATATTTTGTATTATATTTTATTGAAAATAATAATGGTTCGATTTTTTTTATATCTAAATTATTATTTTCATCTAAGATATTAGAATCAACATTAATCATAAGCTTTTCTTCTTTTTCACTAATTTTTAAATTATCAAGACTTAAAGAATCATTAATAGCAGAATAGTAATTATTATAATACAGTTCAATTATTTCTATTGTATTAAGTTTTTCAGTTCTAACTACATTTGGATATAATATACCGTCTTGTTCATTAAAAACCATTGCAATGTTAGATTTATACATTTGATTATCTAAATTATTAAATAAGTTAACCATACCAAAGTATTTATCTAATTGTAATTCATTATTAATTTCATTGTTAACACAAATATTTTTTTCACTATGTTCATTAAAAACAAATCCTAATACTTGATTTAGATTATCCAAATCATTACTTTCATAATTAAGAATTTCATCACTAAAATTAAGGCTATCAGTTATACTCAATAATTTAGTATCTTTAGGTATAACTGCTTCAAATTCACTAAAACCTTGACTCATTACCTCAACTTTCTTTTGATAAGTCTCAAATTCATCCATATAGTCCATTTTAGTTGAAACTAAGACTAGTTTATCATTTTTAGACATAAGTACTAGTTCATAATGTTCGTCGCTTATAACAGGCTTAGATACATTGTATTTATCACTAACTAAATATGATGTTGCACAAAATATTGAAAATACTAAAACCAATAACTGTTTAACTCTCATTTTTTCCATTTCTCATCACCACTAAAATATATGCCTATAAAAAAAAGAATATGCGAACATACTCTTTAAAAATAAAATTAAACAAATAATAAAGATAAACAACATCTATTTAACATACCAAAATATTATTTAATACTAATTAAATACACTCTTATTAGAATAAGCAATATAAACTATTCCAGATAGCGGAACATTACGTTTTGATTCTAAAAAATAACGATCAGTTGTAGTATCCATATATTTAACAATATTAACACGATACATTTCTTGAGCCTCATATATTATTTTACCACTTGAATCAAAACAATTAAATGACACTTCAATTTTCCCACTATCATATGCTATAAATGAAAAACTAGATTTCATTCCTTTATTTTCATTTCCAAAATATAGAAGTTCATTATTTTCATATAAATTACCATCTTCAATTTTAAAAACATTATCATAACCTGTACTAGGATAAACATCTGAAATGTAAAACTCCTCAGCATTTTTTGTACGTTCTTTTATATGTTCAAAAACCATTTGTGAATATTGTTTTTGTGCATCAAAATTAACTTCCTTATTAGCTATATTTGTTGTAGCAACAATAAATGTTATAGTTGCACCCAATAGAATACTTAAAATTATTAAAGAAACTGTTATTTCAATTAAAGTGAATCCCTTTTTAATTTTATTCAAAACTAATCTCCTTTAACTCTGTACCGTAAAATTTATCACTACTACTATCAGAAGTTACATTCATTTGTATTTTGATAATAACATTTTCAAAACTTCCAACATTACTCATTGTTTCTATGATTACATTATACTGATTTTCATACTTGTCACTTACTGGATTAACTGCTACAAGATCAGAAGTTATTTTATAATAAATAGTTTGAAATTGAGTGTCTTTATATTCAATTTCCCCTTTTGTAACCTTAATATCCACAAGATTAGTTTTCACACTATCTAAATACAACTCTTTATCTTTCAAACACATCTCAACAAGCATCTCTGCACTATCACGTAATTCATAATAATTCAAATTATTATCAACCGAATATTTAATTTTTGAATTATAAGAACTAATAATTGTATATAATCCTACAAATGTCGCTAATGCTATGAAGGTAATGATTACAATAATATATATTGCATCACCTTTTTTTCTATTATTATTCAACTTCACAATATTCACCTACCGGATTTTTTTTTAATACTAATTCATAATTTTTTGAAGGTCTATCACCATCATATATAGGATTGTTTCCCTGGACATATTTACCATCATCCGGTGTGAAAGTATTAATTAAATTTCCATTTTCTATTTGGATAGGCGAATAAATTTTTGTAGGTCCCATTATCATGTTAACAACAAAATATCTTTGTACCGTTACACCATTAATTTCATGATTCCACATAAAAACATCGCCTTCAATGACAATAATTTCTGAATTTTCTCCGGTTAACGAACTACGACATTCATCAAATTCTAATGCACTTAAATCAATAGTTTCGTTTGTCGTATTTAAATTACCTTGACTATCTGTCAAAAAAGCCGTTATGTCACAAACACCACGTTCATATGTCGGATTCTTTACATTACCAATAGTCGGACCATCTGAATTTGTTAAATTTATTGGAATAAATCTATCAGCACCTACCATAAATGTATCTTTTTCATTTCTTACAGCATAATAATCTACAAATATACTATTTGTTTTATTTACTTGAGCAAAATAACCTTTTTTATTAAATTCATCACTTATAATATTAACTGGATCTATACAACTTTTATCTAAGAATAAATCAGGAAAATCTCCTGCTTCATCTTTATCAAATTCATCAGGAAGATTTACTTGAAATGTTTGCGAATTTATATTACTAATTGAATAATTAGTTAAATCACCTACGTTTGAATATTTTGAATTATTACTATCATTTTTAACAACAACAGTTTTTTCTCCATCACCAACAGAACTTACACCTAATACAGCCTGCCAATTATCTACACTTGAAGAAATACTTGCTTTGTTTTGATAAAATTCATCAGAAGATTGTTTGATGTTATAATAAGAAACAAAACTTTGCAAACAGATTGTCATAATTATTGATAATATTAAAAATCCTACTATTGTTTCTATAATTGTAAATCCTTTTTTTTTCATAATTAACCTCTATTTCATTAAATATAAAATTTCAATATACATCTTTTTATCTTCAAACCTTATAAAACTATTTTTCATATAAGAACTTTCATCAATAGTTGATATCAAATTTTCTAATAAATTTAGATCTTTATTTGCTGTTATATTAAACTTATACGTCTGAACATCTACATCTTCAACAATTGATACTTCTAATTGCTTTAGTGACAAACCAATATTATCTAAAATATAATATAAATCTATAGAAGCCTCTTCTTTTGAAACATAATCACCATAATAATTTTTTAATTCATCATTTTGTTTTTTTGCATCATCTATTTTATCTTTTGTTCCTTCATATTCACTAAGCTTTAAATCTATTGTAAATTTACTATCTGTAAGCATTTGTATTTGAGAATTCAAATCATCAAATCTAGCTTTTATAGGAGTATAAATTAAATTCAAAATAATTAGAAAACTTGCTAATAATACTAATACAATAATTAATATTTTCTCTCTTTTACTCAGTTTCTTCAACATTGATTATATCTCCTTTTACAATAACAGTAATCCCAAAGTTATATCTTCCATCATCTTCTTCAAATCCTGTATAGTCAATACTTCTAATATCTTCATTTTGCTTTAGATATACTAAATATTTATCAATTACTTTTTCATTACCTGCACTAAGCTCAATCCATATAGATTTAATACTATCGTCATATGAAAATTCTTTTGTATTTATATCTAATCCACTAGAATAAAAATATTTTACTAATTCCACACTAATCTCATCATTTAAAATTTCTAAATTCTTTTCTAATAATAAATTTTCATTTACATACATTTTATAATCACTATTTACTTTATCTATCATTTCGTATTTTTCAACATTTTCAGGGTCATTCACAAAACTATTAAGAGAATTTTTTTCTTCCACAAGTCCATTATAATAATTATAAAAATTAGCACAACCAAATAAACAAATAGCTATTATCAATAATGATATTAATATTGCATCACTATATTTAACTAATTTATTATTTTTATCACGATTTGCCTGATAGACCTTTTTAAAATCTATTTTATTATTCTTATAGCTGATATCACAAAGATTTTTAACTCTTAAATTATTATTTTTAAATGTTGTTTCCAAGTTAATAATTATACTTTTTTTAAAATTAAAGTAATAACTATTACTAATAGATTTTTCTTTAAGTGTTTCATTAAACTGATTAACTATTGCTAATTTCGAACCAATTTCAGTTATAGAGTCACTATCTACAGTACTAAACATACGGAATTGATTTGATATAATAAATTCATTTCCATGAAATAACACCGAAACCATGGCTCCTGTTAGAAGGTAGTTAATGACAAAAGTATCACTAAATATACTTTTATTGTTATTTACATAATTAATCGTTGAATCTACTAAAGTATTAATTGAAGAAATTTTTATTTTAGCATTTGCAAAAGCAGCAACTAGGTTTTCAATAACTTCAGTTTCAACTCCAATTCCAACAGCCATTGTGTCTTTATGACCTTTAAAAGTAATAAAATCGATTAAATATTCTTTGTTATTATCAACATCTTTAATTTCAGATTTAAATATTTCATTGACTTGATTTCTTTTTAAATATGGTATAGGAAATCTTTTAATAACAACTTTATTTGTGTTGAAAATAATTTTTGGATGCTTAATTATATTTCTATTAATTTTTAATATTGATACAAAGTAATCAAAATCCAAAATAACACCATTGATGTAAATTCCATCCTTTAATTCGATATATTCTATTTTTTTACCATTTTTAACTGTTATTAAATCATTATCGATATATAATATAGTTTTCATATATTTCCCCCTAACCTATAGTTTCATACATTTGCAACAATGGCAGTAAAACTGAAATCATAATAGTTCCAATAATTATTGCTAAAATGACAATCATTGCAGGTTCTATAATTTTAATCATGTTATCTGCTGTCATTTCAACATCGTACTCATAATTATTAGACAAACTTTCTAAAAGCTTGTCCATTTCTCCACTTTCTTCACCAATTAAAATAAAAGAAGATAATTGCAAATCAAAACCTTTTACTTTTTTGATTGAAGCCGACAAAAGTTTCCCACTCTTAACATCAAATGTTAAATCCTCAAGTTGTTGTGAAACATAATGGTTCCCAATAACTTTTGCACATAGTTCTAAAGCATCTACCATTGAAACACCAGCACTATATAATGAAGATAAAGTACTTGCAAATCTTGCACTATATGTTATTTTAAATAGTTTATTAAAAAGAGGTAACTTAAGCTTGAACTTATCCATTTTGTATTGAACTTCTTTTAATGATAAAAGATAAGTAATTAATACTGCTACAACTCCTGCTATTACCATTAATGTCATCACATTATTTGTTATAAACAAACTAATATCCAACATTAATTGAGTAACCCATGGAAGTTTTTGTCCCTCAAACATTTCAAAGAAAACAGGTAATACAACAGTAAAGATAATTAAAACTACCGCAACAGTAATAACAATTAAAATTTTAGGATATATCAATGCACTTTTAGTTTTACTATTAAGTTTATATTCTTTTCTATAATATTCAGACATCTTCAAACTAGTTTGACCTAATTTACCACTTTGTTCAGCACTATAAATCATATTAATCAACATAATAGGAAAAGATTTTTTACACAATGTCATTGCTGATGAAAGGGTATTCCCCTGCTTAATAAAAATAGATAATTGAATCAAAATCTTTTGGATATTTTGATTAGACTCTTGATTAGCCATGATATCAATACCACGAGTTAAACTTGTTCCCGATAAAACAAGATTACCTAAAGCTCTACAAAAATCCGACAACTGTTTAGTAGTAAGTTTATATTCAAATAATGTATCATTATCAATTGAAAAAGAAACTAAGTACAAACCATTTACGAAAAGTTTAGTTGATAGATCATCTTTACTATCAGCGTACATAAAACCCCTACGCTTGTTATTTCCCATATCTTTCGATAAGTATTTATATCTTGGCATTTATTGTCCCCCTAAATTACATAAATAGATTTAAATAAGTACTGATTATCAAGTCACCATACAACATTGTAACAAACGCTGCAATACAAATATATGGACCAAAAGCAAAATGCTTATCTTCACCACTTTTCATCTTCTTTGTAATTATAAATCCAAAAATTGAACCTAACAACAAAGAAATAAAAAATAACAATAACGTATTTTGCCACCCTAAAAACAAACCTAAAACACACATTAATTCAACATCACCAAACCCAAATGAACCGGGTATCACTTTAGCTAAACTAAACATTGGAACACTTATCATAATAGCTCCGATTAAATGATCTTTAATTAAAATATCACCACGAACAAACATTGATAACAACACAAAAAACAATAAAATATAAATTGAAGTATCATAAATATCCATAGTATCGTAATCGATAAAACCAATTACAATAAGAACACAAACGATCAAACAATAAATTATAGATAATAAATTAAATGAATTTACAAAAAAAACTAAAACAAATAATACAGCAGTTAATATCTCTATTAAAGCATACCTCATAGATATCTTTGTCTTACAATAACGACATTTACCACCTAAAAATAAATAACTAAATACAGGACACAAATCAAAAACACCTAATATATGTTTACAATTAGGGCACATTGATCTTCCTTTAGCGAAGTTTAAATTATTAGGTATTCTATATATTAAGACATTTAAAAAACTACCAATACACAACCCATATAATGCAACAAATGCATATAAAAACATTTCATAATTCATTTATAATTTTCCTTTTATTTTAAAAAGAGATGGAATCTTATCCATCTCTTTTATTACTTTTTAAACTTTAAATTAATCTACAATCACTAGTTTGACAGATCCATTTCTTTGAATTACAAAGTGATTTTTAATACCTTCTCTAGGATAATATTCATAAGTTCCTAAAGTGTTTGGTACAGGATAAAGTGATTTAATTGAGAAACTGTCTATGCCTGTCAGTTCCTTTATTCTATCAATTTTCTGTTCATTAGCACAATTAAATTTAGGATCATCAAGACTATCAGTTTCAATTTCTATCATTCTACAAGCCACAGAAATCGCCCTTGCTTCTGCAGTATATTGTTTACCTTCCGCATCTTTTATAAATCCATTCATTGTAGGTATTGCTGCTGCTGCAAGTATTGCAAGAATTAATAGTACAACGATAATCTCTATTAAAGTGAATCCTTTTTTGCTTTTATTATACATTTAGCCAATAAACCTTTCTACTATTTAAAATCAAAATTATTTAAAAGTTATGCTACTTATTCAATTGTAGTTCCAACGCCTTCTTCGATTATTACTTTTGTTCCATCTGCAACGTAAGTGTAAATATTTCCAACTTGACTAATTTTAGCCCCAGTAGTTTCAACTCCGGCTAATGCTATCGCTTTAGCACTGTCGCATACGAAAGGTGTAACTTTTCCATCATCTTGTGCTTCTAAATACTTACACCCAAGCATTGCTGCACGTGCTTCAGCGATGTATTGCTTACCTTCGGCATCTTTAATAAATCCATTCATTGTAGGAATAGCTGCTGCTGCAAGTATTGCAAGAATAACTAGTACAACTATAATCTCGATTAATGTAAATCCTTTTTTTGCATTTTTTTTCATTTTTTTCTCTCCCTTTTTCTTTTCATATTTTTTTACGTATAAATTAATATATACGTATAAATACCACCTTTATAACGATAACCTTGTAATATAACAATTTAAGCTCACTAATTTAATTATATATAACCTTTTAAGTATACTTACCTTTATTTAATGTATTATTAATGTAAATATTTTATCATAAGACGCTATATTTTTCAAATATAATGCTCGTTTTTTTAAATTAATACTTATTTGTTACTATTTATTAATTTAATGGAGCTATTTTATTATATTCATCAATTGTTGTTTGACCATCAGCAAGTAATTGAGCAACATCATCTTGTAAGAATTTCATTTTTTTACTGTCTCTTGCATATCGATAAATATTGTCTATTGGCTCTTTTTTTGTAACCATATTTGCAATAACTGAATCTAATTCAAAAATTTCATGTATTGCTATACGACCTTTATATCCAGTAAAGTTACAATTACTGCATCCTTTTCCTTCAAATGTTCTAAATAAATGAGGAAATCTTTTTTTCTCATCGGCTGTTAAGAGGTGTTCTCTTTTACAAACTGGACATATTTTTTTAACTAGTCTTTGTGCAACTACCCCTGCCAAAGAACTACCAATCATATATGGTTCTACCCCCATATCAGCAAGTCTTACAATTGTACTAATTGAATCATTAGTATGAAGTGTTGAAAAAACTAAGTGACCTGTTAAGGCAGCACTTACTGCAGTCTTAGCAGTTTCATTATCACGTGTTTCTCCTACCATTATAATATCTGGATCTTGTCTTAATAATGATCTTAATCCACTTTCAAATGTTAACCCTGCAACAGGATTTACTTGCGATTGATTTATTCCTAAAATATTTTGCTCTACAGGATCTTCAACTGTTGAAATATTAACTTTTCCCTTTGCAAGTTCTTCTAATATCATATATAAAGTTGTTGTTTTCCCAGAACCTGTAGGACCTGTAAGGTAAATAATTCCATGTGGTCTTTTTATAAATGATTTAAAAATATTATAATTTTCAAAATTCATACCGAAAGTTTCACTATAATCTAAATTTTTATTTTTAAGTAATAAACGCATAACAACTTTTTCACCATAAATGGTAGGTAATGTAGATACACGAACATTCACAACTTCTTCATTACTAGTAAATTTAAAATGTCCATCTTGTGGAACTCTTTTTTCTGCAATATCAAGGTTTGCTAAAACTTTGATTCTTGATACTATTGATTGATGAAGACCACTTTCTAAATCTAAATAATTTATTAATAGTCCATCTACTCTCATTCTTACATTTGTTTTTTTCTCAAAAGGTTCTATATGTATATCCGAAACTAAATCGTGCACTCCTTTATTTAATAATTTATTTATTAAATTTACAATTGGAGCATCTTCTCTACCATCCGCTATTACAGTTACATCTTTATTTATCTCCGATGCAAATAAATTCTTCGCACTAGAAATAGCATTTGACATTTCCATTTCAGAATATTGATTAGTAATTATTTCTATAATTTGTTGTTTTGTCGCTAAAATAAATTTAACGTTACACTGTAAAATTGATGAAACATCTTCTTGCGCATAAAAATTAAGCGGATCATTAATCAAAACTTTCGCAACTGTACTAGATATTTCTATACAAACAGCTAAATGTTTCACAGATAATTTTTTAGGTATTGCCTTTACTGCATTAGAATTTATTAAATCAGTTTTGCTATCGTATACATCCATATGCACACGTCTACTTAACGCTAGTAACATTTGACTTTCACTAATATATTGTAATTCAATAAGTATTGTCCCTAATCTTTTACCAGGATTTTCTTTTTGTAACTTAATAGCATTCAATAATTGTTCTATTGTTATTATTCCATCGTTAACTAGTATATCCCCTATTTTTATTGTTTTCATTACAATCTCCATTTTTTTTCTATTATAACACTTTTAAATCAAATAATCGCAAAATTATTCAATTAAATTTAATTATAATCTTTAAGTTAATAAATCTAAATAACTATTCTTTTACTTTCAATATCTTGATTAAATAAAGTTTTAATTTGTTTATCTAATATTTTTTCATCGCCTGTAGTAAAATAATCAATAATACCTTCACCGTCATTAAAATTATTCAAATATAAATTATTTGAATTTAATATATCACAATTAAACATTTCCTCAAAAATAGCTTGTATATACGGAAAATGTGTACACCCTAATATAACACAATCAACTTTTTTAACATATTGATTTAATAATTGTTTTAACTTGAAAGAAATTATTTCAATATCTTCTAAATTTTCTATGTCACTTACAAGTTGTGACAACGCATGTTGTAAGACATTGATATTTAAGTAATTTTCATTAATCAATTTTTTATATATACCTGTTTCAATTGTATGTTTTGTAGCTAATACTAAAACATTATGGTGTTTACATGGGTCTATTTGCATAATAGTTGGTAAAATAATTGTTTGTATTTCAATATCATCAATGATTTTATCTATATTTGTAGAACATGCAGTATTACATCCTAATACAATAGATGTTACACCATTTTGTTTTAACCAATTAATATTTTTTTTCAAAATTTCAATTAATTCGTTAGTTGTTTTATTACCATAAGGATTATTTTTTTGATCAGCAAATAAAACAAAATCTTGTTCAGGGTATTTTTTAATTAAATGTTGTAAAAGAATATATCCACCCAAACCAGAATCCATCACTGCTATTTTACTCATTGACAATTTCACCTTTATGTTCACTTTCATATAATGATGTCGCTATATCAGTGCCAACATATCTAAAATGATTATCTTGTGAATACATATTTGTTAAATGATGATTACTTTCATTATAACTTTGATAAAAACCATATTTATGAGCATTATTACTTAACCATTCATATTGCTTAGTCATATTAAATTCATCATCTTCAATCCCTGTAATCACAAAATCTAATGAAAATCCTAATTGTGCTTCACTATGACCTGCTTGAAAAACATATTGATCAACTTCACTTTTGTAATTCAATTTTCCTTCATTATATAAGTGTTTTTGTTGTTCATAACTAATATAACCATTTTTTACAATTAAATTAGCACAATTATTCACATTCAATTCAGTACTGATAACTTCACACATAGATGTTAAATTACTATAAGCACGTTTTGATATATACATACTTTCGTCATCAAGCGTATTTAACTGATCAATTAAGACTAAATCATGCGGAACTCTTGTTGATAAATAATACTCATGGTTTACATGTGCCGAAATCGTATTTGCATTTTTCACCAAGAATAAATCATCTCTATCTTCTTTATCTTTCAAATAATTACTAATTGCACTATACTCATAGCTATACAAATACGCAATTAGTTCATCAATAGTTAATATATCAAATGTTTCTTCAACCATGTTAACTATATCTTTTGGTATAAAATAAGGATAATTATCTTGTATCAAACTGTATTCATTTGAATGATAAATATTAAAATTTTCATAAGATATGAAGTCAATAAAAGCATCAGGTGCAATAGACCATTCAATAATATATTCAATTTCTTCATCATTTAAAAATTCTTTGATTATTTCTCTATCTTTTTCATTTTTGTATGGATATCTTGACAATCTATCTTGATTTATATTCATAATTGAAATACATGTAATAGACAAAATAATAACTGAAGCTATAAAAATTAAGCGTTTAAGTTGCATATAAATCACTCCTATACTTGATTATATCATAAATAAAGCTTAATTTTAATATCAATTATAGCTTTATTTCGTTATATCTAATTAATTCAATAATTGCTTGTGATCTGCCTTTAACATCTAATTTTAAAATAACATTAGAAATGTGATTTCTCACGGTTTTATCACTAATATTTAGTTTTTCTCCAATTTGTTTAGTAGTTAAATTTTCTAATAACAAATTAAAGATTTGTAATTCTCTTGGTGTAAGTATTTTTCGCATATATACCTCCATATTTAATGTATAATATGCAAAAAACAAATATAAGTTACTGATGAATTAAATTATATAATTCCACTGCAATATCATTAGTTAAAATAAGTGCAAGTTCTTCAACACTTGCTTCTTTAATTTTCTTAAAAGATTTAAACTTATCATTAAGTAATTTTTTACGTGCAGGACCTATACCTTTAACTTCATCTAAAATAGATTTTGTCATCGCCTTTTTACGTAATTGTTTATGATAAGTAATTGCAAAGTTATGGACTTCATCTTGCAAATTCGCAAATAAAATAAACTCACTTGAATTTTTATCTAGTGTAATTTTTTCTAAATATTGATTAATTAAAACTGAAGTTTGATGCTTATCATCTTTTGCTAATCCACAAACAGGTATTTTTAACTCAAAATCATTTAATATACTAAGACAGGCATTTATTTGATTAATACCACCATCCATAATAATTAAATCAGGCAATATCAAATCCTCTTTAATCGCCCTAAAATAACGACGATACAACACTTCTTTCATTGAATCAGTATCACTATTAGCTGTATGTAAACGATATTTACGATATTCACTTTTCTTAAATCCAAAATCTTCATAGACTACTTGTCCCGCTACACTAAAGGTTCCTTGTAAATGCGAAATATCAAAAATTTCAATACGATTTAATTTCTTTAATTTCAAGACTTTTTTAATATTATCTATAGCATCAATATGAAAATTTTCTTGTAATATTAAAGATTCAAATTTAAGCTTAAGGTTCTTATCGGCATTTTCATAAGCCAAATCAACTAATTTTTTATGTTGTCCAAGTTGTGGTTTAATTATTGTACAATCTAAAACTGCCTCTAAGTTTTCAACCTCAACAGTATTTGGTAAATAAACTTTTTTCATTATTGGATTTTTTTGGTAATACTGCATAATAAACGAAGTAAAAACATCATTTTCATCATCATATAAAGGATTAATCGCTAATTCTCTTTCAATAAATTTACCATTACGAATAAATAAACCAAATATTGCAATAAAGCCACGATAAGTTGCATAGTTAAAATAATCAGCATTGAGCTTATTATCAAATTGAACTATTTGTTTATCACTTATATGATTAATTGACTTAATAATTTCATGTGTTTGTTGTGCTTTTTCATATTGCATATTATCCGAATAATTAATTAGTTGCCCATTCAATTCTTTAATTATATCACTAGTATCACCATTTAAAAATTTAATGATTTTACTTCGCATATCTCCATAAGCACTTTCTTTTAACTGATACTCACAAGGACCTAAACATTGTCCCATATGATAATACAAACATACTTTTTTTGGTATTTTCTTACATTTTCTTAAGGGATAGATTTGATTTAATAATTTACGAATACTATGCGCTGCAAAAGCATCTGGATATGGACCAAAATATTTTGATTTATTATCTTTTTTAAATTCTCTAACAACATTTAAAGTAGGATATTTATCCATCGTTAATTTTAGATATGGATATGATTTATCATCCATAAACATTATATTGTAGCGAGGTCGATGTTTTTTAATTAAATTGATTTCTAAAAGTAACGCCTCTTTTTCAGATGTTGTAACTATATAATCAAAATCATCTATATTGCTTACAAGTTTTGTTGTTTTAAAATTGTGTGCCCCTACAAAATATTGATTAACACGACTCTTTAATTTTTTTGCCTTACCAACATATATTATTTTACCACTATCATCCTTCATTAAATAACAACCAGGATCAAGTGGTAAACTTTTTAATTTACTTAATAGTTTATCATTCATTATTTTTTAGATACAAAGCTTACAACAGTAGCGCCAACACCACCTTCGCCCTGTGATCCTAATCTAAATGTTAAATTTTTACGACGACTTAAATTCTCATGTACACCTTTTCTTAAAGCGCCAGATCCTGCACCATGAATTATTCTTACAAAAGATGCATTCGCAACTATTGCATCATCTAAATATTTATCCATTATTTCTAATGCTTCATAAACTCTTTCACCAATTAAATTACATTCAATACTAAAACTCTTATCAAAACTTGCATCTACACGTCTACGTACTGTTTTCTTAACCGGTGTTGTCGGTTTTTTAGCATACTTCAAGTTTTCCATTTTCGTATTAATGCGCATTCCATTAAGATCAACTTGTACATTATTTTTATTAATTGAAATAACTTTGCCCATTTGATTAGAATTTTTCATTGTTACATAATCATCAACATTAATTATCGTCTTATTCACAACTTCCAGTTTTTCGATTTCAACTATTTTTTCAATACTCTTAAAAAATTTATTAACTTCATGTAATTTAATTTCTTCTTTTTTATCATCTAAAGAAATAAGCATTTCATCAGCTTGATCTTTAATACTATTTACATAATCACTAGCTTCAACTTTTGCTTTTTCCATGATTTTTTCACGATTAGTTTGCACATCATTAATTTGTTTTATTAATTCATCATTTAAACTACGATTCTTTAATAATTCTGCTTCAATTATTTGTGCTTGTTTTTGATTTTCCAATATTTGAATTTCTAATTTTTCAATTAATATATCTTCATTAGATCGTGAATTTTCACGAATTTGTAATGCATAATCAATAATACTAGGCTTAATATTATATCTTTTCGCAATTTCAATAGCATTAGACATACCCGAAGATCCTTCAATATATCTAAATGTTGGTTGCATTTTCTCTACATCAAATTGCACAGATGCAATTAAAATATCATCATTGGCCTTACCATACTTTTTACACCCACTAAAATGGGTAGTAGCAGCACACATACAACCAATTTGACGAATATCCTCTAAAATAGCAATTGCAAGTGCTTCACCTTCAACTGGGTCTGTACCACTACCTATTTCATCAACTAGAATTAAACTGTTTTTTGTAGCATTACTTGTAATATAAGCTATTTTTGATAAATGAGCAGAAAAAGTAGACAATGATTGCACAATTGATTGATCATCCCCAATATCTACAAACACTTTATCAAAAAATGGAATCAGAGCACTATCACAACTTACAGGAATAGCACAATATGTTAATAAAGTAAACAAACCTATTGTTTTTAACGCAACACTTTTACCACCTGTATTTGGTCCTGTAATTAATAAAATTCTTTGGTCATTTAAAATATTATAATTATTAGAAACTACAACTTTTTGATCAATTAATGGATGCCTTGCATTTTTCAATTTAAGGATTGGTTCATCACTTAAACTAGCACAACAACCTTCATATTTTTTACCCCAATTAGCCCTAGCAAAATACGAATCTAATAAAGTAATAGTTTCTAAGTTAGCTAAAAAATCATCAGCACTATATTTAACTAATTGTGATAATTCAAATAATATTTTTTCAAGTTCCGCAACTTCTTCAAAAACTAATGATTGTTTTTTATTGTTTAAAGGAATTAAGATTGATGGTTCTACATAAGTACTTTGACCTGATGTACTTTCACCATGAATTATGCCATTAAAACTATTTTTTTCTGATACTTTACTTAAAACAACATAACGATTATTACGAGATGTTACAATTGTATCCATAAGTTTTTTACTATTTTGCGATATAAATTTATTCGCAACACCAATTATTTCACCATCAATACTTCTTAATTGTGATCTAATACTTCTAAGTTTACTTGAAGCACTATCTAAAACTTCCCCATTAATAAAAATAGTTTTCTCTATTTGATTTTGTAAGTTATCATCATTTTTTAAACAACTTATTAATTCTTTAATATTTTCAACTTTTAAATCAACATTTTTAATATAATGCAACATTTGTTTAACACTACGATTATGATCAGCAATATATAATAAATCCATTTCATTACAAATACCATCTTTTTTAGCTGTATTTAAAGGTTTAGTAATATCCTTAATTCCATCAAATGGCATACTCCCATATTTATATGTTAAATCAAGTGCATCCTTTGTATAACTAAGTTCTTGTTTGATTACTAATTTATTAAATTGTGGCTCTAATTCTAATATATATTGTTTACCTAGTGAAAAAGCACAATAATGTGCTATTTGTTGTTTGATTATTTCAAGTTCTAAAGTATTATTACTCATATTAATTTAAACTTTCTAAAAAAGAATCAATTGCATCTTGATCAATATTATTTTCACTAAGCCACTGTCCAACTCTTGCAATATCTTCATCACTAAGTTCATGTGTATCACCTACTAAATCATAAATTTCTAAAAGTTCATCAGCACCTGTCATTATTATGTCACTAACTTTGTAAGAAATAACATTTGTATATCTAAGTAAAGATTGATCAATAATTTGTGCACCATTAGTTACAAATGGCATTGATAAAATAAAACATGCAATGATACTATAAAACAATGCAATCATCGTTCCAAATAAAGCACCTAATAAACCATTAACTTCTTTCACAATTGGTAACTTATTAAAAATCTTCGCAATTGGTCTTAAGATTGTTGTTAATAATTTAGTTATGAAAAAGATTATTACAAACCACAATAATTGATTACAGTATACTTGAACAATACTACTTAAAATATTTTCTTCACCTAATAAAGATATTGGGAAAATCATTAATAATTCTGACATCGTAGGATAAAACATCCATGCCACTATAAGTGCAAATATCCATCCGCATAAATTAATAATTGATAAAACTAAACCATTTTTATACCCTTTCGCAATACTTAATATCAATAGCAAAATTAAAAGCACATTTGCTAATAAAACATAATTTTCTAATTCCATAAAATCACCTCTTTAATATAATACATAAAATAATCATTGTTTGCAAATAATGTGTTAAAATAATTAGGTAAAGGAGTCTTTTATGAGTACAATTACCCTAGTTTTAAATCAAAAACAAATTGATGAAATATACAAAGTTTTTTCAAATTCTTCAAATACAACAAAACCAAACTATACACAATATCAACTTAAAGTAGAAAACTGTACAATAACTGCCTATAATAGTAAAAAAGTGCTATTTCAAGGCGGTGACGCATCAATATATGCAAGTAAGTATCAAAGTTCAATAAAAACAGAAACAATTAATACACCAATTAAAAACACTAGTTTTCATGCAGGTTCTGATGAAGTAGGAACAGGTGATTATTTTGGGCCTGTATGTGTTTGTGCTGCAATTGTAACAAATGATGATATCAGATTATTAAAAGAATTAAATGTTATGGATTCAAAAATGATTAATGATAAAATAATTTTAGAAATAGCACCAAAATTAATCAAACAAATTCAACATTCAATCCTTATTTTAACTAATAGTAAATATAACATCATAAAAGCAGATAACAATCTAAACCAAATAAAAGCTAAATTACACAATAAAGCATATTTGAATTTAGTTGACAAAGGTTATGAATTACCACAATTTGCAGTAGTTGATCAATTTGCACCTAAAGATTTATATTTTAGCTACCTTAAAAATGAACCAAGAATATATAAACAATTACATTTTGAAACTAAAGCAGAAAATAAGTATCAAGCTGTAGCTGTTGCTAGTATTATAGCTCGTTATTATTTTTTACAAACATGGAAAAAAATGGAAGATAAATATGATATGACATTATTAAAAGGTGCCTCTGATAAAGTTGATTTAAATGCTGTCGAATTCATAAAAAGGCATGGTATAGAATCATTGCATGATATCGCAAAAGTTCACTTTAAAAATAGTGACAAAGTAAAAGTATTATTAGAGAATAATAAATAATAAATAAAAGGATGTAACAAAAAAGACAATTTAGTCTGATTTGTTGCATCCTCTTTTACTTTGGTGTGACACGATGATTACTACTAAAAAAATACATGTATCTAAATTATAAGCATCAAAAAATAAACAGTAATACAATTAAATTCCAAAGGTAATAAACCTTATCACGTCCACAAGTCCATGAGCACCAATTGCACTTATAAGACTATGCTTTTTTTGCATTAAAGCAAAAGGCAATCCATATATTAATGAAAGAAATATTATTGAACCTAAATTAATGGTTTGAAAATTAAAATGCATAAGCACATGTGGTATTACCATTATCACATAGCAAATAACATTTTGTATTTTAGACATAGGTTCATCTTTAATTATATAGACACACATGGCAAAGAAAAACATCCTGAAACATATTTCTTCCACAATACCTGCATTTAAGCCATGAAATAGCCACATCATATCAAATGTTATAGCAACTTTAATACTACTTAACGCAAAAAACACATTGATACCACCTAATATTAAACCAACTGCACCTATTAAAACAAATGTATTAATAATATCTTTTTTATTACTGCTTTTAAATATCATTATTTTATTTTTACTTTGCCTAAAAATACTACCTGATACAATAAAGGGTAAAATAATCCATAGTCCCATCATACTTGAAGGCACACTAATCAATGCCAAGATTACTGCAACTATAACATCATTTAAATTCACTTTTCTAATTTTAATCAGTAAAAACACCGAAGTTAAATTAATTACAATAAACCATAAAATTGTATTATTCAATAAAACAACTATTACCCATAAGAGAATAAGTGAAACTAAAAATGCAATTAATATACCTGTATTTTTCATTTATATCACCTTTTTTATTTACTATCGAATAAATATCTTATTACATTATAGTATTAATAGGAATTAATAACAATTGAATAATTATACCAATCAATAAAATATATGATTATTAATTATGTTTAAATATAAAAAAATGATAAACAACATATCGTGCTTACCATCTTTAATATATTTAATTAAACTTAATTACAAAATAATTCTTTTTACCCTTTTTGATAATTGTCATTTCATTATTATAAGCATCATTTTTACTTACAACAAATTCTGAATCAGTTATTTTAACACCATTTACAGCAACTGAGTTACCTTTAATAAGCTCTCTAGCATCACGTTTACTTGATGATATTTTACTTAATAATAATACATCAGTTAATGTTGTTTCACTGTCTATGTGTGTTGTAGGCATGTCAGATAAACCAATTTTAATTTCTTCAAATGATAAATCATTAATATCACCTTTAAATAGTGTTTGAGTAATCTTAACAGCAGTATCAAGACCAATTTGTCCATGAACTAAAATAGTAAGTTCTTGTGCAAGTGATATTTGCGCTTTTCTTAAATGTGGTTCATCAATAATACTTTGTTCAAGTAATTTAATTGCATCAACTGATTGCATAGATAATCTTTTTAATAATGGCAATATTTCAGCATCTGAAACATTTACCCAAAATTGATAAAATTCATAAGCACTTGTTTTATTTGGATCTAACCAAATATTTTTACCTTCACTCTTACCAAATTTAGATCCATCAGCTTTTGTAATTAATGGTGAAGTAATACCAAATACTTTAGCTTTATCGCCATTGATTTTACGAATTAAATCACTACCTGATACAAGGTTACCCCATTGATCAGATCCACCAATTTGTAGTGTACAATCATATTTATCATATAAATGTAACCAGTCAGCTGCTTGTAATATAGTATAAGTAAATTCAGTAAATGAAATACCTGTAGCTAATCTTGATGATATAGTATCTTTAGCGATCATATAGTTAACATTAAAATGTTTTCCATAAATACGTAAGAAATCTAAAAGTGTTAATTCACCTAACCAATCATGATTATTTAAAAGCAATGCTTTATCATCATCAAAATCAATAAATTTACCAAGTTGTGTTTTAATACATTCAACATTATGAGCCACTTCATCAAGTGTAATTAAACGTCTTTCACTAGTAGGACGTGGATCACCAATCATACCTGTTGCCCCACCACATAAAGCAATTGGACGATGACCTTGTTGTTGATACCTTCTTAATAACATGATTTGTTGCATATGACCAATATGTAAAGAATCAGCTGTTGGATCAAATCCACAATATGCAGTAACTTTACCTTTTAATTTTTCTTGTAATCCTTCAAAATCAGTACAATCTTTAACTAATCCGCGCCATTTTAATTCTTGTAAAAAATCCATAATTTTATTCTCCTTTATAAATAAAAAAAGCACATCCGAATAAGGACGCGCTTGCGTGGTACCACCTTAATTTGTATGTATAAAAATACATACCTTAAAATCTTTAACGCAGACATACGCTTTGCTTTAAAACAAAGAGCTCTAAGGTGTATTCCTAAAATCTTGGTAAGTTGCTTACATCAACCGCAACCTTTCTATATACCGTAATTAAAGTACTATTTCTTATCAATGCTATATTCATTATATCAATAAAATATTGTTTGTCAATTTTTTACTGATTTACTTTGTTGATTTACGAGGTGTAAATAAATAACTTAACTCAATTGCTTTACCTTCTTCATCATGTTCTAACATCTTAGTCATAACTCTCATTGAAACAGAACCTAAATCATAAGAAGGAATAGCAAATGATGAAACTTGAGGTCTAACCATTGAATTATATTTAGTATCTATAATACAAACAACTTCCATATCATCAGGAATTGAAATATTATTTTCTTTCGCAGCATTAATAATAGCTAAAGCTTGTGAATCACGATTCGCAATTACTAAGTCAAATTTATGATCTGCTAAATAATCAGATAAAAAATCATAAGAAGTTCTAAATTTTGCAGGAATCTCTAAGAAGTTTTCAAATACTAACCCATGATCTGCATATGCTCTTGTAGCACCTTTAATCATTGAATCAACTGAACTATTATTTTTTCTATCTTGTATAATAGCAATTTCTTTTTTACCATCATTTAAATATCTATCAACTAATTCATATACAGCTTTTTCAATATCAACAAATACAGAACTTACTTTATTTCCACTAATTTTATTACCTACAATAACAATAGGTATATGATATTTAGTTAATTCACTCATTTCAGCTTCAGTTAAACGATCATTATAAATGATAACACCATCAACACGTGATTTGATAATAGTTTCAATACTATCACTTATTTCATTGATACCTTCAGTTGTTGTATGTAACATAACATTGTATTTATCAATTTTCGCAACATCTAATAAACCATTAATAATTTGACCTGTATAGGTAAAACTTGCTTCTGGTATTACAAGTGCAATTGAAGTTGTTTTTTGAAGTGCTAAACCTTGAGCAATTGCATTTGGTTTATAACCTAAACGATTAATCGCATCTTGAACTTTGTTTTTTGTATTACCTTTTACTACATCAGACCCATTTATTACTCTTGAAACGGTTGCTAAAGAAACATTTGCTTCTCTTGCAACATCATAAATCGTTACTCTTTTCATATATTTTCTCCGTTTGAATCATCATTTGGTCTTAACCAATTTTTAAGTGCATCTACAGCTTTTTGAGCGACATCGATTGTTGTATCTTTCGCCTTTTCTACACCTTGTATAACTTTTGGATTACTAGAAAATTCATCAATCGATTTTTTCGCAAGATCTAAACCTTTTGAAGTCACATCAATTGTAACAGTCTTTAAATCATCAAATGACTGTTTGATTTTTTCGTTTTCTTTTACTTTTTCAAATTCTTCATTAAATTTATTTTCTAATTTATGAATACCTTCAAAACAATTTTCTTTAGTTTCATTTAACTTATTATGTAATTGTTCATCATTTTTAATTTCATCAATTTTATTCATTGTTTTTTGTAAAACTAATTTACTTGTTTCATTAGTACTAACAACTAATTTTTGTAATTTTTCACTTTCAATAAATTCAGTAGTTGAACTTTTTAAATATTCAATTAACTTTTCAACATTTAAAATAAACTCATTTTTTAAATCATTCATTTTCTCTTTTTTACTATCATCATAAGAATCATAATCTGCTTGCTTAATTTTTATTATATGATTATTTAAATTACATACAGTTTCATCTATTGTAATAGTTTTGATTTCATCAGCCATTAGATAATCTCCTTTTCATAAATTTCATTTTCTTGCTTTTGTTGTTTTTTATCATCATACTGTTTTTTGACATTCGCAAATTGTGTAGCAGTATAATCTACTGCCGACTTGAGTGCCTTCTCGCCTGTTTCATGAAGTTTATCTACAGAATGTGACAAATCAACGCAAGTATCTAAAGGTACTTGCATTTTTTCAAGACTTATATCAACATTTCTTAATGTTGGTTCTAACTGTACAACTCTTTTCGTCACTTCTTTAATTAATGAAATCATTTTGACTATGAATACAATTAATAAAAATAATGCAACAGCCGAAAAAATCGGAATTAATTGTACACAAGCCTCATTTAATATTGTAACTAATTCATCCATTTAAATCACCTCTACTACTATTTTACCAAAAATGTAAATTATTACAACAATTATTGATAGCGCTTAACAATATTCGCCAATCCATATATATCTTTACTAGACATAAATAAATAAACTGCAGGCGTTTGCTTAGCTAAAATAGCTGCTCCCTTCTCATCTTCACTTAAAATATTACTACCTTCAATAAGATTTTGAAGATAAGTAATATCAATATCAATACCATCTTCTAAATCGTCAATACTTGTAAAATCACAAAGATAAACCATATCAGCACATTTTAAAGCTTGAGCGAATTCCTTCGCAAAATAATATACTCTAGAAACACGATGTGGTTTAAATATTGCAACAATTTTTTTATCAGGAAATCTTTTCTTTGCTGCATTAATTGTGATTAAAACTTCTGTTGGA
>CAMQTJ010000031.1 GCA_947037125.1 uncultured Holdemania sp. | reverse complement strand
TTTTACTTGTTGAGGATGATACAAAATATGAGTGATATTATTACTATCAACAAAAATATTTACATCTACTCCATACACATTTAATATCAATTCTTTCGTTAAAACTTGCTTTGGCTCACCGTGTGCTACAACAATTCCATCTTGAATTACATATAAGTAGTCACAATACATTGATGCTATATTCAAGTCATGCATAGCTGAAATTATGGTTATATCTAAGTTACTTACAATATCTAATAACTGCAACTGATATTTAATATCCAAGTGATTTGTGGGTTCGTCTAAAATCAAACAATCTGTTTTTTGAGCTAAAGCTCTAGCCAATATAACCCGTTGCTGTTCACCACCTGAAAGAGTAGAAAAGCTTCTTTTTTTAAATTGTAACATACCAACAGTATTTAAGCTTTCTTCAACTATTCTATAATCTTCGATATTATCAAGTTCCATGAGCTTTTTATGTGGATTACGCCCCATTAAAACTACTTCCTCAACACTAAAATCAAAATTATAGTAATTATGTTGAGAAACGATTGCCATTTTTTTTGCAGATTCCTTTGTTGAAATCTTTGATAACTCGACTCCATCTAATAGTATTTCGCCGCTATTTGGTTTTAAAACGCGATAAATACTTTTTAAAAAAGTTGACTTACCGCATCCATTTGGACCAATAATACCAATAAATTTATGTTTGTTGGTTTGTAGTGTTACCCCTTTTAAAATCTCATTTGAAGAAATCTTAACTTTTATATTTAAAGCTTTAACTTCCATTATTTAGAACCTCCAAAACCATATGGTTTTTTAATCATAAGATAGATAAAACAAGGTGATCCAATTAGCGAAATCAATATACCAATTGGAAGCTCTGAGTTCGGTATAATAATTCGCGATAAAACGTCTGCCCAAATTAGGAAAATTGAACCTAGTAAAGCCGCAATCGGTATTAACTTTTTATGATCTGTTCCAAATATCATTCTTACTATATGCGGTATAATTAGTCCAACAAAACCAATCAAACCTGAAGCATAGACTACAAATCCCACTATTATTGAAGATATAAGTAAATAAATATATCTGAATTTTTGTAAATCAGTACCTAATGTAATAGCTACTTCGTCACCTAGTAACATTAAATTAAATATTCTATGCTGTGACCAAAAAAATAACGTGCAAATAATTACAATAGCTAAAATAATTAAGTTACTATCCCAATTAGCTCCTGCTAAACTTCCCATTAGCCAATAAGTTATACTCATCATTCCTTCTTTATCATGTGCAAAATACACAATAAAACTTGAAATAGCACTACATATAGAACTAAGTGCCATTCCTGAAAGTAAAAGCTTAATGGAATTTGCACGACCTCCTATATTTGAGATAACAAGAACAAGAATAGATATTATAAATGCGCCTAAAAATCCCATTACACCTACTGCGTTTGCACCAAATATTGATCCAACTCCTAACATTATCGCAAGCGTTGCACCAAAAGACGCTCCTGATGAAACACCTAAAACATAAGGGTCTGCAAGTGGGTTTTTTACTATCGCTTGCATAACAACACCGCAAATCGAAAGCCCCATACCTACACCAATTGCAAGAATTATTCTTGGTAGTCGAATAAACCATACAATATCATGAATAGGACCAGAACCAAACTCTTGAATCATATAATCAACACCAAAAAGACCTAAGACATTATGAATAATAACATTATATACCTCAGCTATAGAAATATCAGTTGTTCCAATTGTTACGGCAGTTATTGCAGAAATTATCATTACAATAAAAAGAAAAAGTGCAAAAAATAAATAAAACTTATTATTTAATTTAGTATTTTTCATTCTATTTCACTATATTTAATTCTGGATACATTCCCTTTGAAAATTTTGATATTCCATCTAATGATCTAATACCACTTGCATATGTCTCACCTAACATAATAGGAAAAACTCTTTGACTTTTTACCGATGATAAACTTGAAAAAGCAGGATCATTCAGTATCATATTAGCATATTTTTTTTCGGCATTTTGTAAAGAATCTTCACGTTGCATATAAATTATAAATATTATATCAGGATTAAGTTTTATAATTCCTTCTTTACTAAGATCACCTTCAACAGGCATTAAGTTACCACCTAATTGAGTAACCATATCACCTGCAAGTGTCGATTCCCCATAGTTATAAATATTAGACTCATAGAATTCAACCACTAAAACATTCTGTTTAGATTCGATTTTAGAAGTCAAATCATTAGTATAAGCTACCTCTGCCTTCATTTTATCAACTATCTCATTTGCTTTTTTTTCAACATCAAATATTTTACCTAAATTAATAATATCGATATATTCATTATCTAATATACGGCTATGACTTCCTCCACGCGTATTGGTATTAATATAAGTATTAACATTAGTTTTGTGCCAATAATCTACATCCCCCAATTTTTTATCATTGAATAATGATCCCCAGCATAGTATTAAATCAGGCTGCATCATAATTACATCTTCTTTAACAGGGTCAAAAGTATCAAGGTAATTTAAGTTATTAAATGCATCTTCCCATTCTAATTTTACAGGATTATCAAGTCCTGCTGCTGCAATAACCTTATCTTCAAGGCCTAAAGCTAACATAATTTCAATCGAACTCTGATAGACTGCCATAACTTTTTCTGGTGCTTTTTCATACGTTGTAACTACTTCATCCCCAGCATAATTATAGGTTATAATATCAATAGGATAATGACTTATTTCATCTTTATTTTCCATATTTACTACAATATCATCTTTAGTACTTTTACCTTCTTTTTCCTTTTTATCCTTTGTGTTAGTGCATCCAACAAGTGATGAAGCTACAAGTAAGCTTATTACGATTACTAGTAATAATTTTTTCATTTTATTTTTCCCCTTATTATTTTGTAGTTTTTTTAAAATTTTTTATTAATTAAATAAAATTCAATATTTATAAACTTATCTATTACAATCCCCAATTTTTTATAAAAGCAATTAAATAAAATTTTCTTTATTTATTATTGTAACTAAGTAATTTATAAATTTTTACTCATAAAGATCAATAAATACATATAAAAATATATACAATCAACCTAAAATAGTAATGTTGATATTCTAATATTGTTTTAAAAAAAAATTCAACTATGTGAACAATATATTATATTTAGATTATTTTGTCAATCTATTACTTATAGTTTATTTAAGCAATTAATTTTGTTGATTTGTTTGTTAGAGAAATACTCCATATATAATCGGGTTAAATTTATATAATCTTAAATGAATAAGTCATTTTATTATCAGTAGATACAATAATTCATTTCATATTATTCGTAATTTTATGCGCAATTTCATATTTAACTAAAGTTTTCATTCATCATGATTAACCAGATTAAAATATTAATTAAATTTTAAGTAACAATATTTATTTAATAACATTATTATAATTTATTAGTGTTACAAAATATAATTTACTTCAGTGGTGAATATATCTCCATGAACTTTTCTTTTAAAAAAGTATAAAAATAACCAATTGTATTTAAACAATTGGTTATTTTAAACATTCTTTTATCGGTCAATTTTATCAATATTGAATTAATAAGGTTAAACTTTATGCATCTTGTTTTGTATCAGCAATTTGAATTTCTCTTAAATTAACACCTTGTGGTAATTCATAAGCGAACTTGATTGTTTTAGCTACATCATTTGCTGTAATACTACCAACACCTGTTGCCTCTTTCCATCCAAAGTATGCATCTTTAAGTTCATCGCTTGTTGTATGATGTACAAGTTCAGTATCAACAGCACCTGGACATATACGCATTACTCTTACATTGTGAGAAGATAATTCACCACGAGCAACTTCTGACAAGCCTACAACACCATATTTACTAGCACAATAAGCAGCATGATTACCAAAAGGTTTAACACCTGCAATTGAAGAAATATTTATGATTGTACCACATTGTCTTTTCTTCATGTCATTCATTACTATTTGCATCCCATGCATCACACCCATAACATTAACATCAAGCATTTTTTGCCATTCACTAGGATTTTGTGTTTCAAGATTTCCAAGAAGCATAAGTCCTGCATTGTTGATAATTAAATCTGTTTCACCATAAATTTGTTCAGCTTTTCTAATTGCCGTTTCTAATGATTCTCTATTTGTCACATCAACTTTTTCACAAATTGTATTACTCAAGTTAAGCTCTTTTAATAACTCCACTCTTCTTGCAACAAGTAATAATGGATAACCTGCCTTATTAAACTCTAGTGCCAACGCTTTACCAAATCCTGAACTCGCTCCTGTAATTACTACCAATTTTTTCATTTTATTTTCTCCTTTAATAAATCATTTTTTTAGTCATACCACCATCAACTATAATGTTAGTACCATTGATAAAATCATTTTCTTCATCCGCTAAAAATAAACAAACATTGGATATATCTTTGGGTTTCCCAACTCTATTTGATGGATGAATTTGATGATCTCTTTGTTCTAATTCTTTCCATGCCCCTGTATGAATATACCCAGGACTTATAGCATTAACTGTAATTGGTGTATTTATAAGTGAAACACATAATGAATTGGTTAAGGAAACAATACCACCCTTACTCATCCCATAAAGTTCCCAATCTGCCATATTTTGATTAAATCTTGTTGAAGCTATATTTATAATTCTTCCATAGCTTTCACCTTTATTTAAAGCTATAAATTCCTTACAGCAAAGAAAACTACCACGTAAATTTGTATCTAAAACACTATCAAAATCGACAACATCTACATCTTCTATCTTTTTTTCAAAGACAGATATTGCACCATTATTAATTAAAACATGGGCATTATTATATTTGTTTTTTACAAGTTTAAATGCATTTTTAATATCTGATGGTTTTGATAAATCTGTCTTAATAAAATCAACATTATCTAATGGACAATTGATAATATCAAATACAATTACTTTATATCCTTTATTAAAAAAACTTTTAGCCATATCCAGCCCTAGCCCTTTAGATCCACCTGTTATAATACACACTTTCATAAATAAAATTCCTTTCTTAAAATTAAGTAAATCTTATCATTTTATAAAATATACTACCATAGCATTTTTTTCTATTATAGTAATTATTATACTTCAATACCTCTAATAGTCAATAAGGCACATTTAGTTCAGTTAGTGAAATTAAGGTTACTAATTGCTTAACTAAATATAATATCCTGAATTTAATCACCTTCCCTAGTATTTAATAATAGGTATAAAAGCTCATTTAAAATTTAAATATTTTATTAACTTATTTTATAAATATATTCGACTCTTTAAAGTAGGACACAAATAAATTTTAAACATCATTTAACATTTGAAATCTAAGCATATATTTTTTTTATCAATAACGAATAAATCATAAGATATATATTGGTTAACTTTTTATCATAGATCAAGCTTAATTTACAAAAAAATATACCTAATTAATCTTTAACCCTATAAAAAAGTTTCAAGAATAGTTAGGTATATCAAACATTAAATATTATTTAGCACAATTATTTTATTAATCTTTTACATCAATACCATTAATTATGACTTCCTTAAAGCTTTCCATATTCATTGGTTTACCAAAATAGTAACCTTGTGCATATTCACAGCCCAAATTTCGCAAAAAATCGACATGTTCTTTTGTTTCAACTCCCTCTGCAATACAGTCCATTGATAATTTTTTCGATAAATTAATAACACTATCAATTATCACTAAACCCTTTTCACAATCCATATTTTTACTCAAAAAATCCTTATCAATTTTTAACACATCAAAATCAAGTTCTTTTAACCTATTCAATGAAGATAATCCACTACCAAAATCATCTAACGCTATAAAAAAACCTGCATCTTTAAGCAACTTTACAATTAAAACTGCATCATCATAATTTTTAACTACAGACCCCTCTGTAATTTCAAGTTCTAACATATTAGTTTGTAGCTTATATTTTGATACTATTTTCAAAAGATTTGTAATTAAATCTTTATTTAATACAGTAATTACCGATAAATTCACAGAAATTATCGGAACTTCAATTATATCTTTCCACTTAGCAATAAAACTACAAACTTCTTCAAAAACATAAAAATCCAATTCTACAATAAATCTATTCTTTTCAAATATTGGAATAAAACTATCAGGAAAAATCATATTACCATTTGATGAATTCCAACGAACAAGTGCTTCAGCACCAGATAATTTATATTCTATCAAATCAACTTTTGGCTGGTAAAATACTTCAAACTCCCTGTTTTTTAGCGCAAATTCCATGCTATTTACAATTTTATTTGTGGTTATATTATTTTGTCTCATCTGCTCAGTAAACTGATAATTTGTTGTTCTATAAATTTGTTTGCCCAAAAGTCTTGCTCTATTTGCACAATCAATCATGTATGATAATTCTTCTGTCGAATCATATATTTCATAAACACCTCGTGACATGCTTACTTTACAACTCACACCTAGTACATTTTTTATTGAATTAAAAATACAATCATCACAAACTTTTTTACCACATGGTACTTGAATATTAGAAACATTTCTTGTCAATATCAAAAAATTATCTGCGTTAATTCTTGTGATTAATGTACTTTCACTATATTTTTCTACTAGACTATTTGCTAATTCAATTAAGACTGTGTTACCAATCTTATAACCATATGCTTCATTTAAATATTGAAAGTTATCAACATCTATTGACACAAGTAAATATTCATTAGGCTTAGCTGTTTTTAATAAATCTTTTGCTTTATTATAAAATCTATATGGAGAATCTAGATTTGTTAGATGGTCTTTATTTATAATTTTTTGTAAAGCTGATTTTTTGCTTTTATTAATCATTATAATTAGAAACAAAATAACTAGAGTTATTGTTGATATAGCACTAAAGAGAATACTTGGCTTATTTGATATTAGATCAACAACAGTATATTCAGGCGAAAAATGTGAAATATGCCCTATTATAATAGCATCCACAATTTTTTGGTCTAATCTTGCAATTAATTTATTAAATATTTCTACATACTCTGATAGCTCATTAGATACCAACATTTTTGAAGTTAAGTTATTAGATATTGGGTAAGCCATATATTGTTCAGCACCTAAATTTTCCAATATATATGTAGAGGATAAATCAGAAGAAACTATACAATCTATTTGCTCTTGTAAAATCAATTCTATCATTTCATCATAATTTTCAAACGTAATCACTTCGTTAGCATCAACAATAACATCTCTGTAATCAAGCATACCGACCGTTTTTAGATGATTATCTTTATTATCTTTTTTTCCTACCATCATCATTGGTGACTCAAGATAAGCATCAGTTTTAGTATATTCTTTATTAGTAAAAACGGTATTTTGTAGAGTAACAGCAATATCGATATTTTCATAATCAATATCATTATCTTTTGTTTCATAAATATAGTCAAATACGATTCCACCACTAGCCGCAATCATATCCAAAATATCTATCGCAATGCCATGTGGCTTACCATCATTATCGATGTATTGAACAGGTTCGTGATTATTATCTATAAGAACAGTAAATCTATTATCTTTTTTTTCTAATAAATCTATGTCTTCTTGAGTTAATGCTGGGGGAGCAATATTATCAGTTGAAAAATATTTTGTGTATAGCTCATTTTCGAAAAATCTATTATTTTCTGCAATTTGAACTAATGCCATATCTAACTCTTCCACAAGTTTTTTATTATCATTTTGTGTCACAAAGTAAATAGGCATTGAACCAATCTTAGCCACTATTTGTTGTTTTTCTGTTAATAATGTGTTAGTTGAAACTCTATAATCATAATCATGCACTTCATCATAATTGTCATAGTAAATATATTCTGCACTAATTTCATTTTTAAGTAAATAATCATCAATGTACGAAATAAAAGGACTTCCTTTTATAACATCAATTTTGCTATTATTTATTGCCTGAAAATCATTAAAATATACTTCATCGTCTTTATTCGCAATAATTAATAATTCTTCATATCCAAAATTATTTTTAGTGAATCCATATTCATTAGATGTTTCAATCGTTTTAATTATTGGCCCTAAAAGATCAATCTCACCATCTTCCAGCATTTCTATCCCTTTATCCAAATCACACTTTATAAATTCATATGAATGATTTGTATACAATGATAATTCATTAAAATAATCATATGCATATCCGTTATTTTCAGTTTCCATCAAACCATAATTTTCAAAATAGCCAATTTTGATTATTTCTTCATCATTTAAATTTGCACCTACAAAGTACATATTAGCTTGCAAAAAGAAAAAACACATTATCACATTTATAATTTTTTTCATCATTAATTCCCCCATTATAATAATTCTTTTTAAATTTACCAATAAAATTTCATATTTACTCAAATAATGAATTAAACAAATCTAAATATGATTTATTATAATATTATTAACCACATCTTTATTAATAATTTAACATTACGTCTTATTATATACTAATTCTATTTTATTATCAATTATATACCATTATTATCCATTTATATTATGAAAATGACTTTGTGTAAAAAAATTGATTATTTCTTTACACTTATTTAAGTTTTATAATAATGTAAATTAGAGATTATTATAGGGAATGGTATTGCAAAACGAATAAAAATAACCTAATCATTTTTAAACTAATTAATAATAGATTAGTAATTATAATAAAAAAAATATTATAAAGGATATGCACTGGTTATTCTAATCGATATATTTAAAAATTGCACCTTGTATGTTCTTAATAATGACGGAATTATCGTATCTAAGCGTAAAAAAGCACAATATATGATTTACAACAAATATTGTGCTTATAGACATTTATAACACTTTAACTTATTTGAGGTAAAAATTACGCAAGATAATTTATTGTCAAATCATAAGTAAAACTCATTCAATTTTGGTTCAACTTAATAATAACCATGAATATTAAAATCGAATTCATTAAAATAATATTATTGCTTATTTTAAATATGATTAATAATGTATTTACAATTTTAATTTAAATCATTAAATTCAATGATGAATATGTTGATATATTGAAAATAAAAATTTTTTTCAATCAAAAAATAACTAGAATTGAAATTAATGTATTACTTTCTTATCTTTCATATTAATATCTATAATAGTCTATTTATAGATATATTAGGCGCAATTTCTTTCCAATTTTCTATTTCAAATAAGCAACGACCATCTTTCATAACACTTAACTTTTGTGCTTTGACATTAATTGATCCATCTATACAAAATTCTAAAATATCAATATCATTTTTAACTTTTGCCACAAAATGTTGATAGTTAAAATCAATAATTTTAAATTGTGTACCAAATATATCTTTAAAGTCTTTATTAATTATAATTCTTGGAAGTTTACGATTAGAAAATTTTTGTTTCTCTTTTTTCTTCTTTATAAAATGAAATAAATCGTCTATACCTTTTGTTTTAATTCTATCTGGGAATGAAGGTTTTCTATCATATAATAGTGCAGTATATTGAGCTTTATTGTGATCATTTATTTCACTAATTATCATGTGATATTGATAGCTATTATTAACCGTATGGACATGAATAACTTTAGCATCTATTATCGCTTCGTATTGCCTATCTTTAATAGTAAGTTTAATTGGCTTTGAATAGTCAATAAATCCTACAGATTCGGTGATAAAAGAAAGTCCTGTTTCCGATAAATCGGTAGTCGTTGCTTCAATTTTTATATTATTGATATGATATGTTAGAGGAATATTTGCATAAAACCGCTCACTACTACGAAAATTTGTTCTACCTAACATAAATATACTAGCCATTAGTAAAAAATATGAATTAATAACTAACCAAAATAAAATAATAATATTTACATACATTTTATGAATAATTATTCCGTTAACAACAAAGTAAATTCCAATAATACTGGCTACTAAAAATATTAAATTAGGAATTGCATAGATGTAATTTGTTGACTTTTCATTATTTATTTTTTTTTCAGTTACATGAAATTTGTTCATCTTAAGTCCTATTGTTTCAAAAAATATCGGCAACATCAAGTAAGGAGCAATTATAGTATCCACAATATTATTCCATCGGAAATCAATTTTCCCATTAGATAAGACCTTAATACCTTTATTATAGATTAAATAAGTTGGAAAGCCAATAAATAAAAATTGCCAAAGTTCTATATCAACAGATATTACCCCAAAAACAGAATATAAAATCGGTGATAAAATATAAATAATTCTTCTAGAAAATGCTGTCCAATAAAGTAAACATCCTAGATAACTTAGCTTACCAGCGAGTGATAACTTACTTCTTAAAAATTTGAAACTTCTTAATGTTTGAACACATCCTCGCCCCCATCTAATACGTTGTTTAATTAATTCGACAAAAGTTGTAGGTACTAATCCTGATGCTAGTACATCAAAAATTGCATAACATGTATATCCTTTCGATTGAATATCAATGCCTGTAGCAAAATCCTCTGTAACTGTTCCTGTTCTAATTCCCCCAACATCTATAAGCGCTTGCTTAGATATTACTGTATTAGAACCTGCGTAAATGGGTGAATTTGTTTTGTTACGACTTACATTGACTTCTTTAAAGAAATAATCTTGCTCATTTGGAATATTATTTTCTGCATATAAATTAAATTGAAATAAATCGGAGTTATAAAATGTTTGTGGTGTTTGTATGAAGCCAATTTTATAGTCTTCATTTAGTTCTTCTTGTGTCCTCATACGATAGCTGCCATCTTTGTTTTCTATTACTTTTGGCAAGAAAAAATAAGGTACTGTTTTCATTAAAAATTTACTTTTCGGAATCATATCAGCATCAAAAGTTACAACTAATGGACTGCTTATTTTAGATAAAGCATTGTTTAAATTACCAGCTTTCGCAAACTTATTGTCTGATAACCCGAAATAACCCACCCCCATTTTGGTAGCTAAATTTTTGATTTCTATACGATTGTTATCGTCACAAACATAAATATGAACTTTACTTTTATCAGGATATTCCATGTATTTACAGCCATTAATAGTTTTGTATAACAACTCTTCATCTTCAGAATGAGTGGCTATTAATACGTCTATTTCAGGAAATTGGACCTCATCTAATAATGGTAATTTTGGAAAATTGGCAGAGCCTATGGCAAAATGTCTAATTAAACTTTCTAAAACAGATATCAATTCAGCACTTACAAGAAGTATCCCCATTATTAGTGAAATAGCTCCTAATCCAAAAGGGATTGTAAAAAACAATCTCCATATGATATAAATCATTGAAGATATTGCCATTACATAAAACCATATTTTTTGCTTTTTATAATTTTTGTTTTTTTCCATAACTATCTTATTCTCCTTTGTATAATAATTATAACTATCATCCAAGTTATGATAAAAATAAATGCTAATGAATTTTTAAAATCTATTGTAGTCTTAAATTCTGTATCCTTTTCAATCACAAACTCCGAAAACTGATATAAACTATCAATATTTTCATCTAGCCATTGACTATGTATGCTCAATATATTTTTGATTTTATTTATTTCTTCTACATGAGTATTTGTGTTTCTATCAATTTCATTTACCGATTTTAAACAAATATCATTTTCGTAGTAATATCCCCATCTATTCCAGTCACGCTCAATTGCATCACCTAAATGTGATACAGTACTATCTATTAACATATTTATATTTTCAGTAGATAAAAGATTTTTTCGCAATTGTGTATATCGTTCAATTATTTGTTTGGTAAAATTTGGGTCGTGAAGTAATTGGCGAAACCATGGTGCGTCATGAAAGGCTGTTGTGTATAAATTTGAATCGATAAATTCATTGTTATCATATCCTTGATCAAAATCCCAAACAGGACCCATTTTTATTTTACCACTATAATCAGAATAGAAATATGTTGAATTAAACCCTGCATCATAATTTAAAAAATATTCATTAATCAAAAAATAGTCTATAAATGATTGAGTATCTATCATATTTCGATAGTTTAAAAATGTTTCTTGATGATCAGAAAACAGTGCCTTTTCAAATAAGTCTATCTTACTTGTTAGTAATGCTATATCTTTTTTTGATATATCTTCACTATTAGGATATAAAACTTCAATATAGCCATAAACTAATTTTTCTTCACTACTGTAGGTTTTTAGAATTAATCCGTTATCCTTATATCTGTCTCTTCTCATTAAAAATGGTATTTGTTCAGAATTGTTTGAATACTGTGGAATATCCACCCTTGATTCATCTCGCTCTATATTTTCTACTAACATGCTCACACCTAAATATTCATATCCTTGATCAGTTTTATAAATAACTTCACAATATTTCGTATTTGGTGTAAATTCATTTAATTCCCTAGCTATACTATAAGCTACATAGTTTCGCAATAATGATTTATCTATAAAAGAAACACCTAGAATCCAATCACTTGCATCACCCATACCTAATAAATCTTCACTTTTAGATTTATTTTTTTCATCTAAAATCTTTATTTGGTATTGTTTCTTGTCATAATTTCTGGAAGAATTACCTCGAATCCTTAACTTTATTGACTCATCATGTAGGGGAATATCAGTTAAAGTATTTATTTCATTAATATTATCAAATATTGATAACTTACCATAAGCATATCCGTCTTCATCCATTTTTGATACAAAATAACCAAGATCAATATCGTAAACACTATTAGTCGTTGGAACCTGACTTCCTGTATCAATTAGGATGATTGGAAGTTCACTGCTAAAATTTTTATCAACTAAAAGCACTTTATCTCTATAATTTGTTCTCCCTATAATTTGTGTTTCCACCACAGGTATTGTAGTTTTAATTTTTGACTGACTAAGATCCGTAGTTTCACCTAAATATTCAGCCTTTTTAGGATAAATCATTTCACTTGTATTGGGATAAGCATAATTTAATAAAATTCCCATTGTTATTAAAATAAGGAAAATAAAATATACTTTTATTTTATATCTCATTTATCCTACCTACTCATTTCATCAGATTGGCAGATAATACTTAAACGTTTTGTTTTAACTTTATCATCTAAATATTCCATAATTGATTTGTTGTTTATTTTTTCTTGTTTTTTAATTAATTTCTGCGATATTTCATATATAAATTCCACAGTGTTCTCATTTGCATTTTGCACAGATAAAACTGCTTTACCCGCATAATATTTTGATATTATTTTCACCAAAACATTTGCATCTTTCTTGTTAACTTCCAGTATTAATAGATATCTATCATTTGATTTAATGCTACCCAAAATAAGCATCGCCACAAAAATAAAACCTGAGCCAATAAATCCTAATAAAAATGATTGTACACCACAACAAATACCAACTGCTATACACCAAAAGATATAAGTAGTATCTCTTGGATCTTTGATTGCTGTTCGAAATCTTACAATAGACAAAGCTCCTACCATCCCAAGTGATAAGGCTATGTTATTCCCTATAACACTCATAACCAGAGTTGTTATTAAAGTAAGCATAACCAAAGATACATTAAATCTACCATTATAAACTGCTGATGAATGACAAAATCGATAAGCACAAAATATAATAGCTGCTAATAGTAATGCTGCCATAAAAGTGACTAAAACATCTGTAACATTTAATGAATACATTTCTTCATTAAAATAATGTAATATTATTTCTTCCATATTTATCCCCTCTATTTCTTTAAACTTCTTGATATAATATATTTACTAATAGAGCATTGCTGTGAATCAATATTTTCTAATAATTTTCTAATATGATCTAATAAAAATCCATCATATTTTACTTCAAGAATTGGATCGTGTATATATGGAGTCAAAATAATACAATCTTCAAATAGTCTGAAATCACTTTCCGTATATTTAATATCACTATCGAATGTAATTCTGATTTTATTTATATTCTCAACAAATGCAAATCGTTGATATGTCAATAAACATTTTGGTCGATAATAACCCCTTTGGAGCATGTAATATATTTTTTGGGCAAATTCTTTTTGCAGTCCTAACAATGGTTCATAGTTTCCGTTAATCATTTGTAATGCTATGTCCTTTGAAATAGTTAGGCTTTGTTTTCGTTGTAGATTACCTTCCTTTTGTTTAAGTTCAAGTTTTGCTGTTTCCTGCTTTGTAGAGTATATGCGAAGTCTAATTTTTTTTCGCAAGTTTAGTCCATCTACTTTATCAAAATAATCATCATCATCATAACTATCAAAATAAAGGGTACGTATTGTATAGCCATTATTATCTTTTATATTTTCATCTATTTTCATTAAATATTTTAACTTGCTTTTTAACTTTATTGATTGCATTAGGTTGATATAATATTTTTTTTCTGAACGATAAACTAAATTTTGATTTTCCAATGTATAAATTCCCTCCACTTATAAAACTATAATTATTTTGAACATTATACAATTATTTTACTTTTAATCATAATATATAAATTCTTATCTAATTTAACTAAATAACTCAATGTAAAGGTAGTAATATTTCATGTTATATTATGCTAATATTTAAGTTTATCGAAATTGACTATTTCTATAAACTAATTCTAATCGTAGCTATAATAAAAAATAATAGTTGATATTTATATACTAGCTAATCAAAAAATTTAAGACTGATCAGTGATTTTCTATTTAGTTAAATTAATGTACTTTTTGATCTTCACATATAATGATATTATTTAAAGAAAGCTGATAAATTCTTTCAATAAAATTAGTAATAATTATTAAAGATGCTTATGTAAACAACTCAACCATTAAAAAATTAGAGAATAATTATAGTAATTATTCTAATTGGATTAGATTTAGAAATCATAATATTTATTTTGTAATTGATGAAATTTATTATGATATATTAAAGAAAAAAGAACAATAAGTAATCATATAAAGTACTGTGCTTTTAATTACTGATAATTTTACCATCAGGTTTTTATTTAGATTTCAAAAGTGATTTTCTAGCTTAATTATAAAAATAACAATTATGTTTGTTGCACGTATTTTTTAGTGTTGCTTTAACTTGTATGTGGTCATTAGGCAAATACAATACCGAATATTTGAATTAGCTATAAAATCACTACTAATTTATTAAAATATCATTTTGACCTTTTCAAGCAATTATTGCAGTTTTAAATTCAGCTAATTTCATAACTGCAATTATATATCACAATTATTATTTTTCAACAATTTCTTAGACCTTATCTTTTTTTGATAAAAATTAAAAATAGCATAAAGGATATTATTAATATAATTATCCTCATAAAGCATTTATTACCTTTATTGTCATTATTTTCAAGCATTTCTCTAGCTTCCACTTAATAACTAGTGTCAATTATATTCGTATTTGTGCCTGTTTACTAATATAGTATCGAAAGAAATTGTATAATATTGGATTGATTAAAATTCTACTTCTATACTATGACTATCTTTTATATTTTTAAATGTATATGATGATTTAACTCCTTTGATTTACTATTAATTAAAACGTCGGAAATTAAATACTATTATCTGGTAAAATATTAAATTTTAATTTGCATTTTGCCAAATTACATTATATTAGTCCACACTTCATTAAGAGATATACTACCATGATTACCTCAATTATTTGAATATCAAATAAATTAGGTTCAACATAATTTGAAGTCAATTTGCTGTGATCGTTATATCTTTTGCAGGTATTTCTATTTTAGTTGAAGAACCTTTTCAACTTCAAACACAACTTCATCATTCAATTACCAATAATTAAATGTATAACCGTCATTATTTTCGGTACTAATTGTCACATCAGCACCCTCAGATTGAGGACCATTTCCTATTGGACCTAACCAGCTATTTTCATTGTTAATATTGGGCCAGCAAATGCAATTGCGTAGTTTGATAATTTTTTATCTTTAAAGTTATTGATTTCTTATCATCATTGATAGCTATAAACTCACCATCATAATTTGGTATAGTTGATAGAGTATTTAATTTACCTTCAAGAGGAATATCTATTTGTAATATTTATTGAGACTCTGTCAAATATTTAGCAGTTAATTTATTCACCTCACTATCAATTGTTATTTTTGAAAATCTAAGTCTAAATAGATTCCAATATTATCATTGGTGGTCTTTTCATCAATTTTACTACTACCACTCATTAACGTGACAAAAGCATCTCATATTTCTTTACAATCTGTGATAACTTTACCTGAAATTCCATAACTACTATCTATCCATTGATTATCATTACAACATTGTTTTATGTCTGATTAATATATCATTTTCTTGATATATTTTACCTTTAATACTCCAACCACCAAATATTTTATCACCATTTTCAAATCAACTCATTGGTAATATATGCATTGATTCACTAATTTATGCATCAATAATTAGAGTAGTTCTAATTGTTCATCACCACCATCAAACTAACTATATATGTAACAGGTGGTGTCTCCTTATAAATATTCAATAGGATTTATAACTCTAATAACTTTTCATTTTTGTGCTCAATGCTAAAATCACTTAAACTATTTGCACTATAAGTTGATGCACTTACCTTAGCTTTCTTATGTTTCTTCGTCATACATAAAACTATTGTTTTCAGCAGTAAATTTTACTAGTGGTTTTTGAATAATAATGTATTTTTCGGATTTTTAAGATTATAATTTCTACTATCTTCACCTTTTAGTTAAAACACAATATCATAAGTACCTTCATTAATTCTAGGATCGTTAAATATTGTAGTTACAATGTCGTATTCTTCCAAATTTAGCTGAGTCATATTTGGTAATTTTTCATTCATCGTATGTGTGTATTAAATTTTCCCATGATAATGTTATGTCTTTAGGATTATCATTTATTTCTATGTCTTTACTAAATTTAATATTTCATAATTGCCAACTATTACTACATTAGGCGTAAATTACACCTAATGTCATCTTTACCAACTCTTAGCACTTCTTTATCATTTATCCATGAAATTAACCCTTATTTGTGGTAATACTACTTCGCTTGATAAAGTATATTTATCGTCAATCATTAATACAGTAAATACATAATTACTCGCAATATCAGTTAAAAAATATACCCCATAACTTGTTTTCAATTGTAAAGGAAGTGGTATTTGAGCATTTGTTATAACTTTTTCATATACCGATTCTTCTAATTCGCTATTTTCTAATGATGCATACAAAATATTTGGCAAATTGGTTATATTATCAATTCCTACTTCTATATTTTGTAATAGAACATCTTCTGATAGTTTTTCAATTTGAGTTATCTTTGAACTATCTTCCGGTTTTATATTCACAGCAAAAGTATTTACAGTTACTAATTGTAAACACAATACTATCGCCAAAAATCCTGACATTAATTTTTTTATTTTCATAATGTTATCCCCCTAATAAATACATTAATCTTTACTAATTGTAATTTTTTTATTTTTTAATTATAATTGTTTTGAATATACAAAATTTCATAATATCTGTTAGACAACAAATTTTATAATTTCAAAATAAATAATTAATAACTAATATTTATATAAAAATAAATCTCATTTTTAACCTTATTTATTCTAATTAATATTAACATATTCACATGTGTAAAAGTGCATTCTCGTGCAATGTTACTCAATCGTTACTTTTCGATATATAATACTATAAGCATTCAATAATTAATTATTTAATCATAAAGTAATAAAAATAATTATTCTATTACATTATTATGATTTTTTATCATAAATTTCATCAATATAGTTATATATTATAAATTACAATGTTGTTTTAAATTCATAATTTTATGTTCGTTTATGTCTATATCTATTTTTCTATAAGATATTAGATAAATCAACTTTAACATTATGATAATAATTGAGTATTAATAATTAAGAAAAATAAGGGTATTCAAAATGCAGAAAAACCAGACTATTATATAATCTGGTTCAGTAGTACTTTTTTTATTTTATGTAAATCATTGAATATTTAATCATCAAAATTGCGACTTAAATTTTAGTATATTTCGATACGTATTTTACTTTATACTGAAATATTATACGCATTTCAAAATATAATTATTATCTTATCTTATCTTAATGATATTTATAATATCATACTTTTATTTTAATTTAGGTAATCCACCAAATTCTACTTGTGAAAAGTCCCATATATCTTCACTCCATTGTAGTGTATTAATATAAAAACTTTTATCCAATAGCATTTCATTTGATATCGCTATTATATTATTAACATCAATATTTTCATTTGAATTGATTAACTCTTTGTCTTTTATATTGTGTGAAATATAAGTAGCATTTTTCGACATATCATAATTAAAATAAGTAGGAATCATCATTAGCGATGAATCACTATTAAAATCAAATGTTTTCGATCCTACATTAAATTCAAGTACTGTGTCAATGTCAGTTGATGGTTTAATGTCTTCACCACCTTCTGGTACCACAGTTGTTTCAGATGTTGGTTTTATAACTTCACCATCGCCTGGTACACTAGTAGTTTCAGGTGTTGGTTTAATATCTTCACCATCGTCTGGTACACTAGTATTTTCAGGTGTTGGTTTTATTTCTTCACCCTCTTCTGGCACTGTAGTTGTTTCAGGTGTTGGTTTTATAACTTCACCATCGTCTGGCACTGTAGTTGTTTCAGGTGTTGGTTTTATTTCTTCACCATCGTCTGGTACTGTAGTTGTTTCAGGTGTTGGTTTTATTTCTTCACCCTCTTCTGGCAATATAGGAATTTGAGACTCGATTATCGTACTTGGAATAGTAGGAATTATACTACTAAGTCCTGTCGTTTCCACTATTTCATAGACATTTTTAGTAAGATTTTTAATATCTGTCATATTTTGTTCTGTTTTAGCAGCAACAACTTTATAAACATCATCTGCCACATCACTTACTGAAATACTATTTTCTATCCATCCCTTACTATATTCAAATGCTCCTACTAAGCCACCATTTTCACTTCTAGAGTCTGTATTATGAGGGCGATTTATTTTAACATTACTCAAAGCATTAACTAGGCTACCACCATTATTCATAGCACCAATTATTCCACCATTATGAGTAGATGTTATTGTTATTTCACCAGATACTATAACATTTGAAACATTGGTATTAAATGATCTACCAATTAAACCACCAATATAGACACCTTTTCCAGTGATATCAATATTACTTGATGTTACTTTATCAATTGTGGAATTTGTAGAAATACCAATCAACGAAGCAACATTATGTTTACCTTGAATCACAATGTTATCAAGTTTGATATTTTCTATTATTGCATTTGTTGCAGATGAAGCAAGTGCTGCTACTTCATTATTATTAATATTATTTATTATAAAGTTTGATAGATTAATATTTTTAACACTACCATTTAAATCTTGAAAAATTGGAACTACACCATTTGTTAATGAATAACCATTACCATCAAATATTCCTGTGAAATCACCGGTTATGACAGATGATCTTGTGTTTATCCCACTAATATCAATATCATTAGTCAACATATAACTACTTTTTCTACTAATTGCAGTAGTGTCTTCATTGATTTTTTCTAAATCTTCTACTGTTGATATTTCAATTTTATTAATACCTACAAAATTATCGCCAAATTCTAAGCAACCTGCTTTTTTTGTTTGGATAAAAGGTAGAATAATATTACTATTTATAACATTTATATTTTCTAATATTGTACTTTCACTTGTTATTGAGATAATTGAATAAGCAGTTTCTGTATATATAGGTTTATCAATAATTAAGTCATTAATGTATGCATACATCGTATTTACAAATAATGGCTTAGTTAACCCTGAAATACTATGTCCATTACCGTCAACTATTCCTAAGAATGTTTCTGTAAAATAAGCATCAGTACTAGACACATCAATGTCTGAAAAATCTAAATCTGCTGTAATTTTAAAGGTTCCTGTTTGATTAGCATTAATACCACTTATCAATTCTTGCGCAGTACTTACTTCTATAATTTGATTATTTTCATAAATAGTTCCAGTTGTAAAATCACCTGTTACTCTTTTTACCATACCATATAAAGCGTTAGTATTTGTCTCACCACCAACTTTAGCATCCTCTTTTAAAGCATCAACATATAATTCTATAACTTTATCTGAATTAAAATATGGAATGTTTACAATATTATTTTCTACATTTTCATATCGATCTAATTTATAAGATTTCCAAGTACTTGTAGAATCTTTTGTTGCAATTCTTAGTGCATCTAAATCATTTTTTGCCATTCCTGAACGATAACCAATGTAACCATCAACATATCCAGCATAACCTAATAGTTCAAAGCCCAACTTTTTAAATGAATAACCATCTGGTCTTCCGTCATCAATATGTGGTTGATACCAATAAATATTGAAGTGAGTATCTTCTCCATATTGATTAGAACCTGCACTACCAGCATTTCTAAATACAATCTTGTTGTCCCATAAATCTTCCATCGTTGTAAGATTCATAACCTCAAATTGTTCAGGACTAAGTACACTATATGTAGTATTAGAATTAGTGTCGCTAGCCTGTGTTGCAAGATTTGATTGCTCTTGTGGCGTCAATTGTAAAAATGCTTGCCCAGTTAAATAATCAAGTACATAATACGTTTCAAACATTTCCTTATAATAAGAATCTATTTTTTCAGGACTGTTTATTCTTTCCATTGTCATATTAGTAGAAATATTAGATTCTATACTATAATCTCTAAAAAGATTAAATATATAAGAACCAGCATTTCCGTATTGGGTAATGTTACCATCAGCATGGTCTTCTGCCCAAGTATTTACTCTACGACCATTTCTATTATAAAAGTATCCATTATCTTGATTATGTGCTGTTTCGTGTGTCCAACTCAAAAAGTTTGTTAATGCAGCATATTCAACCCAATATACAGATGTACCATTAGCATAGGCTCCCGATCCATTATGACCAGCAAAACTTCCCAATGGCTCATAAACCCATTTAATTACAGGGTCTTGTGAAACTCCTGATTCATGTATAACATTTCCGCCACTTTCAAGTGGAAAATATCTTCTTGTATCATAGTTTACAAAAACACTTTTATTCAAAGAAACTTGTGCGTTTGGTACAAAACCATAAGAGGTATTGTAAAATTTAGACACATTATTTGCATAATTTTCTACAAGCAGATCCATGCCTTCAACATCACCTTTAATGTGTTGAGGATATCTATTAAGACTACCAATCATAAACTGAGTTGGTGCACTTACGATATACATATCTTCTTGTGGTGCAGATAAAATAGGCAACAGTACAGATGTTGTTTTTTCCATTAAAGTCCATGCTCTGTAATCAACTATATCCTGAGCACCAATAATTCCTCTTTCTTTTAAAATACCATCAAAAGTATTTGCAAACCAATCCTCACCTGTTTTATATTGTGTAAATATACAAATATATTCTTCTATAAAACTTGTAATATTTTTGTTTGTCATAGGATTTATAACTTTATTATAAAAATGAACTGACTTTTTAATATCGCGATAAACTTGTTCAACTCCTAGTGTATTGTGTATAAGATAATCTTGAATATATCCATTATTCACCATATTAGAGGTATTAAAAAATAATATTTCTGAAATTTTTGCACCACCTACATCAAAACCATACCATTTATCTAAATAGTTATATGTATATAATATTTCTTCTAATTGATTATTTAAAAGTAAGTTTTGTTTTACTTTCATATTAAATACTGGATGGTCACTATAAATATTATAATCATCTTGTGATTGCATTAAGTTTAATATAACATTTTCTAATTTTGGTACTACATATTCATTGTAATAATCAACATAAAGTCTATTTTCATTTTCTGGTGTAACTGTTGATATATCTAAAGTGTAATCTAAATTTTTTGCATATTCCATAACCTCTTTAACAACAGGGTTATCAACATTTAAAACAAATTTATTATAGTTATACCCAATATCCAATGATGGTATTTTATAAGTAGCTATATTACCAACTAATTCATCAAATATAACAGGATATTCTTCTTTATCACCATTTTCAAATGTAATAATTAGTTTTGAAATATCCCTAAAACTATTTGTATTAAGACCAGAAATAAGGTTATTTTCACTATCTAACGGATAAATTGTTTCGATTTTATATGTATTTAAAATATCATCATTTGCGATTTTATTTCCATCAATTACATAATTACCAGCATCATAAAATGGCATAATTTTAAACATATTATGATAGATCATTTCTTTGCTAACATCAAAGCTTTCCATTTTTACAAGTCTATCTTTATTAGGTAGATATATTTCTTGTTTTTCTGTATTGCTATTATTTGACGTTTCATATAATGCGAAATTATTTTGTGTTGCAACATCAATACCATTATTGGTATCAATAAATGTAGGCATATTTTCGAATGAAGTATTTGTGATATTCCATATAGTATCATCCCAATTTAGTGTATTTAAAATGAAGTCGCTATTAATATCATTTTGGGCAATCTCAATAACACCTGAGGAAACATTAGATAAAAGCTTAGACTCTTTCATTTCATAACTATTGTTAACACTAATTTTTCCAGAACCTATAACTCTTTTACCTATTTTACCATCGGCTATTGATATAGAATTAATCAGTGATAAATTAGAGTTTCCATTGTAACCTATAATTCCACCATGAGCCCAATTACCACCTACATTGAATTCAACATCGCTGTATGTGTTTTCTATGGTAGTTGTACCACCTACTTGACCAATTATACCGCCAGCTGCATCACTATTAATTGTAACAATACCTTCCATATAACAGTTTTTAATTGTAAGATTACCTACGGTTTTACCGATAAAACCACCTGTACGCTTACCTCCTGTTACTTTTGTATTAGATACAAAACATTGTTCAATATTTGTGTCACCACTTGTACTAGAGAAAAATGAACCTGTTTCAATACCTTTTATAGAAGAATTATTGATATGAACATTTTGCATAGTAGTATTTGTTGCTGTTATTGCAATAATACCATTAGCGTTGATATTTGCGTGATCAATCCCTATATTTTTAATAGTGGCTCCTTCTAAACTTTTAAATAATGGCTTAGTAAGATTTGATATTGTATATCCATTTCCATCAAAGATACCTGTGTATGTTACATTCATCATGATATTATCAATAACACTTATATCATTGGCGTCTAAATTTTGTGATAACTTGATATTTACCGAAGGATCATTTGTTACCATTTCAATAATAGTTTCAAAGTTAAGACTACTTACATAATCACCATCAACATTACCAAATGGTACATCAACGTGATTTTTTCTGCTACCATCAGTATTGTAACTAACCAAACCTTCACAATTTAAAGTAAGCATAAATTTGTTATCTTCTATGTATCCTTTTTCAACTTCAGCATAAAACTTTGGTAAGTCTTTCATTATAATTTCCGCAAGATAATCTTTAGGAACAAAAGTTGATACATTAAGACCGGTAACTGTTTCAATTTTTTCTCCATCTGCAGTTAATAAGTTAATATTAATAATATCTTTTAACTCCATCTTTGCAACTGGAATGCTAGGATCTTCTATAACAGGTGGAATATCCTCCACTATTTCAGTAAGTTTAGCTATATCAGTATATAAATTACTTATATTATCTAAAGTATTTGTATCCAAATCATAAGTCATTTGGACTTTTACATTATATTTCTCATTTTTGTTAGGTGTAAAATCAATATAATTAGTAATTGACGTAAAATCATCATTACTATAAATATTATTAGTTTTATCATTCACATAAACTTTTGTGTTTATAATTGATTTATCCTGATCATTTACATTGAAATAAACTCGTATTAAACCACTTAATAAAACTTCATATTTAAAACCATCGACAGTTGGCTCTGATTTTAAAATCTCTAATTTTGTTGAATTTGTATCAGTTACTTTTAATTTTTCATCATTACTCATACTCAATTGTGTTATTTTGATTTCTTCCATACCAAAATTACTTAACGAATCAACACTAGTTTCGTATACATCATTACCTATTGATTTAATTGGGTAAAGTTTATTATTTATCATAGCATGTGTTGGTGTATATATTGTTTTATTAGTGCTTTTAAATGTCACTATAATATCATCACCTTTATCAAAATAAACAGCTTTTTCATTTTTGCTATTTAACGTAGTAACATCACTCACCTTTAAATTATAATCTAATGGTGGATTAGGAGTCTTAGTTGGTGTTGGGGGCGTTGGTGTTGCTGTTGGTGTTATTATTGGTTTTTGTGTTTCAGGTATTGATATTACCGGTTTTGATGTAGGTGTTACAGTAGATGAACTTTCATCTTCTATTACAACAGGTTCTAAGACAAAATCTATACTATGAGTAAATACACTATAATTTTCATTTTTTATATTTTGTTGTTCTATGTTACCAATTTTTAAAACACTAAATATTATAATAGCAATTATAATAGCTATGTAATATAAACCTAGATACATAAATTTAATTTGTCTTCGCTCTTTTATATTTTTTCTCCAAAGCAAAATAACAAGACTTCCTACAACAATAAGTATTAAGGCAATAGAAAAAACTTTAAGAAAGTTGATATTTTCCGTTTCACTAATGTTTTCAACTAAAAAATTGTTATTGACATCAGTTGCTGTGATGTTTCCAGCATTTGTAACTCCAGTAATATTTTCAAATCCAATTACTGAATTACTTGATACGATATCATCATTTACCGTAAGTGTAATGGTTAAAACATCCCTTGATTGAATCTGATCTATATTACTTTTAACTACAAATTGATTAGTATTTGTATCAAATTCTAAATCATAAAATCCCTGGCAAACTTTAAAATCTTCTAGTGTCACTTTTTCAAAAATTGCCTCATCATATAAAAGTGTTCCTTCAAGTATACTAATATTATTCGTTTTATCTAATATATCGTCCAAAGAAAGATTAATAACAACTTGATCATTTGGCGTGTAAGGAATGTTTTCTGTGAATTCTTGTCCACTTACAATATTTCCAAAGCCCACAATTACACTTATACAAATAAGCGCGCACCCTATAATTTGTGCTAACTTATGTTTAATTCTATTTTTCATATGGTTATCCTCCGTTAAATATTAATACTATACATATACTAGGTCACTGCCATTCTTTTTATGATGTAATACAAAATTAAGTATTACAAAAGTATGATTTTTAGATTTTAGATATTTGATAGCTGAATTTATACAATACCATATTTTGTAAGTTTTGTCCAAAATTTTAGATTTAAACATGAATCATTATTATCTTAAAATTTATAATATACCACTACACTTTATTAATAATTAATATTGAATGTTTATAAAAAACATAATAAAATGACTTTTATATCATTGCTAATTGAATATGAACTCGCTGATAATGAATTAAAAATACGACTACTCTTCAATATTTGGTTCTATATATTCTGGTGTGGGTGATAAAAAATCACTTGCACCTTTTTTCATATAAAAAGGACAAAAGCAATAAATTCCGTTACAATTAAGTCACCACAACTAACGTAAGGAATTTATACTTATGTCCATTACTAATTCTATACTACATTTGCTAAAGATCAAAGATAAAAATATCCCTTTGAAAGATAACTTTAGTTAAATCAATTAAAATCAGTGGTGTTTTAACTAAAGTTGTTTCAGCTACTCTTTCTCATCCAGCTCCTCGTACTTGTCCTTGTTGTGGAATAGTACAATCTAAAATAATCAAGCATGGTTTTAAATCATCTCTAATTAAAATCCCTGCTATCTGCGAGTTTGATTCTTATCTGCTTTTAAATAAGCAAAGATTCAAATGTCTTGAGTGCAATAAAACATTCACAGCCTCTAATACTGTTGTCCCTAAAAATTGAAAGATTTCTAATGACACTAGATTACTTATATAAAATAAAGCTAAAATTAAAATGTCCGAAAAAGATATTGCGAAACAATGCAATGTATCTCAAGCTTATGTAAATAAATTGTTATTCAAAGCCTATTCTTCTAGATCAATTAATAAAAATTATTTACCTAAACATTTATCTTTCGATGAATTTAAATCTTGTAAGGACAGTACTTATTCAATGTCTTTTATAAGGATTGATTCAACTAATAGTAAGATAATTGATATAGTACAAGATCGCAAATTAAGCTCATTAATAAGCTATTTCAGGACATATAGCGATGAAGCTTTAAACAATGTAGAAACAATATGTATTGATACTTGATATCTGAAATTAAAACAACTTTCCACAATGCGGCAATAATAACTGACAGATTTCATGTGGTACAACTAATATCAAGAGAATTAAAAAGAACTAGAATTAAATTAATGAAAAGTGATAAGAAAAATTATAATAAATAAAAAAAATATTGAAAGCTAATCCTTAAAAATTCTGATGAATTAAAAGATGATGAATTTAAGAATTATGTGTGCTTTAGTTCAATGATAAGAGAACTTGATATAGTAATGTATCTAATTAAATTAGATAAAGAATTCGAAAATACATATTATTTATATCAGGATTTAATTAGATCAATAAGAACAAGAAATCCAGAAACTTTTTATGAATCAGTCGAAAGTGCAAATGAAGAAATATCTGACTATATGAAAACAAGTTTGAAAACATTTAAAGAACATAAAGAATACATAAGTAATTCAATGAAATATGAATATTCAAATGGAAGAATTGAAGGCACTAATAATTTAATAAAAGTAATAAAACGAATTGCATTTGGATACAGATCTTTCATAAAATTTAAAATACGTATTTTACTAATATCGAATAATATGGTTTAATTAAACAAACAAAAAGGTAAGATAAATTAATATCTTACCAATTGAAATTCTAACGGGATGTTACTAAAACCACACCAGAATTATAAGAACCAGAATTACTGAAATGCAGTTGCCTTTATTTTAATATATTCTTCGCTTAATCTTTCTTTTTCTTAAATAGGACAGCTACACTAGCACCTATAAGAAGTACAAATGCTACAATAATTAATATTGTCATATTACTTCCGCCAACGGTTGTTTCTGGTGTAATTACTGTTTCTGTTTCACTGTCGTCATCTGGTGCTGTGGTAGGGACTACCACCACTGTTTTTACACCGACTGCAAAAGTAGAGAAATGCTTTGTTTTAAATACAACTTCTTTATTTATTTGGCTGTAAATAGCACCCGACATTTCTTCAAATTCGCCAGTTTCTGTAATGTAATAAACTGTAATATTTTCGATTGTTTCGCCTTCATTTAATTCATAAGGTATTGCAACTGAGATAAACCCATCTGCAAAATCAGTTACTTTTGTTCCGTCTTCTGCGATAATTTCAAATGTGAATACTGGTCGATTACCAACAAGCTCCATATTTTTTTCAGATCGGAAGAGCGTCGTGTAGGGAAAGAGTGTTAAGATTAGTGTAG
>CAMQTJ010000030.1 GCA_947037125.1 uncultured Holdemania sp. | reverse complement strand
GCGGCGGATTTCCTGCTGCTGACATCGGCGGCGGTGGTGGATCAGGTGGCGATGGTACAGATGGTGAAATGTCAAAATCAACATATAAAATGACAATGCTATTAGGTTATTTTGGTGGTTTATTTGGTTATGGTGGCGCTGGTTACGGCGGCGGAGGTAATGGTGGAGAAGGTCAAGGATCATATGCACCAGTTCCTGTAGCTGCTCGTTATTTTTCTAGTCGTATATCTGGCGGAAGTGGCGGTGAAGCAACTGAACTTACTTACGAAGATCCCCCGTTGGGTGGTAGTGGTTGGAAAGAAGATTGTTATGGCGGACATGCAAGATATGCAGGTTTAAGAAGTATCCCTATAGTAATAGGTGGCGGATATTATCCTCATGGTAATAGTTCATATGGTCCACTAGGCGGAACAAAAAACTATGGTGGAGATGTTGATAGTATTACGTCACAAAGTGGTAAGGGTGGAAATGCAGATCCGTTTATGTATAAATCTGAGCTATCTACTATTAATGGAAGTTATGGTTATGGTAAAGGATTTAATATTGATGAAAATACTGTTGAAGAACAGATTATCGTTACGACTTATAATATTGATCAACCAGGAACTACAATAAGAGTTAACCCATCTACAAGGATTTATGATGGAATGTTACTATCTCCTGAAATTAGTGTGACAAGTGCATTAGGTCAAGAGCTACATGTTGACTCATATATTAGTCAATTTCCAGGGCTTAGCAAAAATGTAGGGGAATATACAGTTAATATTGAAGGAACTAAAAATAACTCTACAGGATTTTATGTAGATGGCAAAGCATCAGTTAAATACAATATTCAAAAAGCTAATAGAAAAGTTTCTGTACAGCTGCCTAATGATGCGATTATGATAGGTGAATCTGTAAATTTATCTTTATTGGGCTATGATAATGAAGGTATTATAACTTGGGAATTTTTGGAAGGTAATGACAAAATAACGAGTTCTATAACAGGAACTACCAATGAATACGTAAATATTACTGGTAATGAAATTGGAAGTGTTATAGTTAGGGCTAAAGTTGATGGTACTGATAATTATTATGATTCAGTAACATTAGAAAAAAAGATCGAAATTGTTCCAGCTGGAGCTAAGTTATTTACGGTTGAAGCAGCACGGATATTTGACTATACAAGTCATCCAATATTTCCAGAATTAATTGTAAGATATGGTGAGGATATATTAGTTCAAGGTATAGATTATGATCTTAGTTTTGCTCATAATGTCAATGTTGGCGAAGGTGTTGTGTACATTAATGCCAAAGGAAATTATGAGGGAAGTAAGGAATATTGGTTTACGATAAAAGCGGCAGATGTTGGAGCAATAGATTTTGATGATAATCAAATATTGCAATCTCAAATATTTGATGGAACAGTTAAAACATCTGTACCAACTGGTGGAATCTTTGGCGCTACTAATGATTTAGTGGGTAAGGAAGTTAGTGAAGGTAATGATTATTTAATTAGTTATACTGACAGAATTTCTGCAGGAAAAGTAACTGCAACAATTGCAGGTATCGGTAATTTTGCTGGCTCAGAACGTAAAATGACTTATGATATATTACCTGCAGACATTAGTCAAATTAAAGGAATACGTGTAGACGATGTTTCAGCAAAAACATATTCTGGTACAAATATTCTAGCTAAACCTAAAGTATATTTTAATAATTCATTATTAACAGAAGATGTGGATTATCGATTAGAATATGAAAATAATATCAATGTTGGTGAAGCAACTGTTAAGGTTTTTGGTCTTAAAAACTTTAGCGAAGATAGTTTTGTAAGCAAAGATTTTTTCATTATACCTGCAGTAATAACTGTTGTTCCAAATGCAGAACAAATATTTGATGAAGCATTATATGCTCATGTTAAATTTGCTGGGGATGAAGAAATTGATTATGGATATAGTATAGAAGGTGTAAAAGGTAGTGATAATATTACCTTTAAAGAAGGAACGAAATTATCTAGAATGCATGGTGAGCATGCAGGACAATACCCTGTAAGTTTAGGTGATTTGGCATTGGACGAAAATAATGCAGCCAATAAAAATTATCAATTAAGTTTCTCAAAAGAAACTGTGATGGTATTAATTAGAATATTCGAAATTGATGCTGTTGCGAAAATTGAAGGAATAATGGGCGAAAATGGTTGGTATACTTCGCAAGTTCAAGTTATTGCTCCTGATGGATATAAAATTTCCAAAAGAGGAACAGTTGATAAAGATGATTGGTCAGATTATGTAACTTATGAAGATGCTAATTATATTGAAATGAGTGCAACATACTATTTAAGAGTTTATGATGATAAAGAAGACAAGCTAAGCTATATATCAGCTCCTAAAAGGATCGAGTTTAAACAAGATACTAAAAATGTCGAAGGTCGAATTATCCTTAACGGTAAAACTGCTTGGACAAGCTTTATTGAAAAAGAATCAATTGCATTTAAAACATATTCTAAAATTAATAGTACGTTAGAACTTTATAGCGACGATGAGTTAAGTGGTAACAAAGAAATAGCATATTTAATTAGTAATGTTGCTTTATCGGAAGATAATTTAAAAAAATATAGTGATGATAAATGGATTAGAAGTGAAATTTCTGCTATTGATTTTGAAATCACAGATGAGGGATCACATATCATTTATACGAGAATGAGTGACAATGCTGGTAATGTTGATTACTTTTCATCTGATGGATTCATAATTGATAGAACACTTCCACAACTTAAAACAAGTTATAGCGATGACAGTGTGTGGACTGCTGATAAAAATGGTAAAGTTGAAATTGAAACGCGTGATATTTTATCAGGAATCAAAAATAGACACATTGACTATTACTATGATACACAAGGTAGTTTATCGGATATTCAATTACTTGAAGTAGATGAAAACGATAAAACGGTCATAACAAATTTTCCAGACGGTGATAAAGTATTGGTGATTTCAGTTGAGGATAACGCTGGGAATATCACAAAAAATCAATACAACATAAAAAAAGATACTGTCGATCCAATTGTCGAAGTAAGTGGTGATACTACTAAGATAGAACCATTTAAGGATATTTCAATAAATGCAAATGTTGGACCTTCGGGAGTATTAAATGTTTTTGTTCAAAAACAGGAATTTGGTGTTCCAGTAGAAGAAAATGGAACATGGTCTGATATTACAGCTGAATACAACACAAATAAGATGTATAGAGTTGAAGAAAATGGATCATATTACATAAAATATAAAAATGGAGCAATGGTAGAATCAAATATTGCTAGTATCTCTTTTGATGTAATTGATAAGACGGATCCTATTTCTGTTATTGAAATGAAAATTAATGACGGAAACTTAACTAGTGATTATGTTGCTGGTACTTGGACAAACAAAGATGTTGAAGTTGCTTTTAAAAATGGAACTAATAATCTTGGTAAAACTAATTATACTTATAAAATGAGTACTGATAATGGTGCTACTTATGGAGATGCTGTAAGCATTACTAAACCAGATGGTTATATCACAAAATTTAAAATAAACAAGACAGGTGATTTTTTGTTTGATTATTCATTACAAAGTGAAGCTGGACTTAATAGTGATAAAAATGTACAATCTATTAAAATAGATAAACAACGACCAACTGGTGAAGCTTTGCTAGGTGAAAATAAATGGACAAAATTACTTCATAATATTACTTTTGGCTTATTCTTTAATAGTTCGCAAGAAATTACAATTAATGGGTATGACACAGGTGGCAGTAACGTTAGTACAGTAGAATATTATATTTTAACTGGAGATGATTCAAGTACTGCATTTACTTCCAAAGATTTGGAGAAGTATATAGTTGATAATCTTAGTGCTAAAGGAGATTGGATAAGTTCAGATTCTGATTCAGTTAATGTTGTTTTAGATAATCCTGAACAATGTGTTGTTTATGCTAAAATAACAGATGCTGCAGGAAATGTTAATTACTTAAATACTGATGGTGCAATTTTAGATTTCACAAAACCAATTATTACACCTACCTATAATAATAATGGAGAGTGGATCACAGATGAAAACCATGAATTTAGTTTTCAAATATCTGATGAATTATCTGGTATTAAAGAAATATTATATCGTTTTGGTACTGATACAGAGTACATCGTATGTGATCATTTAGCTAGTGAAATAATTATAGATGATATTGCAGATGGCGCATATAATTTTGAAATAATTGCTAGAGATAACGCTGGAAACGAAACAATATTAACTAAAGAAGTGAAAAAAGATACTTCAATATTTGATATTAATTTAATTGGAGATACTAAAAATTATGTAACTTCAACTTCTGTAACTATAGAACCGATCTTCGGTGCTTCAGGTATTAAATCAATTGAAGCAAGATTTATTCCAAAAAATACTATTGATGACTCAATGATCGCCTGGGATAATATTACTGATAGTTATCAAAGTGGTTATTATATAGAGGAAAATGGAATTTTATATGTTAGAGCTACTAATACTATTGATCAAGTAGTAGAAAGAAGTATAGAATTCACACTTATTCAATATATAGATCCTGTCGCTAAAATAAAAGCTATTAATAGTGATGGAGATTTAGTTATCGATGAAAATTGGAATAAAGTTACATATTTATATATTTCAAATGAAGTAATCAATGTATCTGATTTTACATATCAATATAAAGTTGGTGAAGGACCTTGGATAAATTTAAGTTCTAATGAGGATGGATATGCCATTATTGAAGCTGATGAAGGTGAAAATACTTATTATGCACGGGTTAGAAATAATGCGAAAGAAGATATTTGGTCTGATGTAGTTAGCTGTAGTTTGAAAATTGATAATACATTACCAGATGCTGAATTATTTTTAACCTTATATTCTGGGAACATTTGGACAGATATTATCGAAGATAATGACTTTACTGTCGCTAAAAAAGATAAGGTAATGCTAAGTCTTAATAATGTTGAAGATTTATCTGTTTCACAAGGGATAAAATCGGTTTCTTCATATATTTTAGAAAGCGATGAAAACACAAAACTACATGATTGGCCAGAGAAAATAGAGGAAATTGCATTTATTGATCAAGCTAATTGGGAAATTCTGAGTGAAGAACAATTTAATAAAGTTCTAAATAATCAACAAATAGAATTATTCGAAACTCAAGAAAATAGAAATTATATTGTTTATGTTAAAGTAATTGATGCTGTAGGAAATACACAATACATTACAAGTGAAGGTATTAGCATAGATTCATTAGCACCTGTAATTTCAACGGATTATGTAAATAATACTTGGGTTACAGATAAAGAAGATTTAATTACTGTATCAGTAGTTGATAATCTGTCTAGTATAGTAAATAACTCATACACTGTGAATGATTTTGAAGGTAATAGAATAGTTAATTATGAATGTGATGAAAATGGAAATATCTTCATTAAAGCAGATTCATTAAAAAATGGTATTAGCGATATTTATTTTCCAGCGGTTGATTTAGCCGGAAATATTTCAGAGCCAATCGAAATTAAAGTAGCAACAGATTTTATTAAGCCAGTAGTTGTTGCTTCAGCTGATGTGTATAGTGAAAATGGATTTGAAATTGTTAATTTTAAGACTGAAGTTGGAGAATCGGGATTTGATAAATTATTTGTTGAATATTCTAGTGATGGTATAATCATGGATTGGGAAGAGGATATAACAAATATCTTTAATGAAGGATACAAAGTTAAAGAAAATGGAACCTATTCATTTAAGATCATAAATAAAGCGGGAATAGAATCTGAATATAGTACTTTAACTTTTGAATATTTAGAGAAAAAACCAGTTGTTAATATCAAAGCATATATTCAAGACTTAGATGGAAATGATATTGAGTATGTTGAGGGGCTTTGGACTAACTCAAATGTTCGAATTCGAGTTGATAATTCGGGAGAAAACTTAGGTCTTATGCAATATGAGTACCGAAATAAGACAGAAGATAATTCAAGTGAATGGAATTCAATCCCATCTTCAGAAGGTGAATATTGGTATCTATTAAAAGATGTTGGTATTTATGAATTAGAATTTAGGATTATAAGTCAATTTGGCGCAGAGAGTGATGCAAAATCATTTGTTGCAAGAATTGATCGTGAAAGACCAACTTTTAGTTACACTCAATATCCAAGTGAGGATGTTTTAACATCTGATGATGTTGAAATAACTATTAATTTAATGAAACCTGTAAATGATGCACTATATTCATTTGATGGTGGAATTACATTCCAAGAACATGCAACAACAAATGTTAGACTGAATTCTAGAATAAATGTTGTTGTTAAAAGTGCATCTAATATTACTTCTCAGGAAAGTATAAGTATTACTAATATAGACAAATTAGCACCTTCAATAGATCAGATTGAAAGTAGTGAAAATTACATTAGTAATGTTGATAGTGCAGAAAAAATCTTTTTTGATGTTGAAGATCAAGTAGGTACAACTGAGTTTAGTATGAGTGGTATTAGTAAAGTTTTTCTAACATTAACTAATCCTTATGTTGGTGAAGGTGTTAGAAATGAAATGATAGAAAATGATGTATCATTGGAAAGTAATGGTAGTGGTACATATTCAGTAAATAGAAATTTATCGACAATAGCAAGTGGCAATATAGGTGATAATTGTTGGATAGTTGCTACAGATAATGTTGGTAATGCTTCATTAACATCTATGAGAGTAGATGAAAATGGAAATATTGATGATGGTGACGGTGATGGTAATGGTAATGGTGACGGTGATAAAGATGACAATAATCCATCAGCTGGTGGTAATTTAATTGGAATTGCTAATCCTATAACAGTTTTTGTTAACGATCAAAATAAAAATGAATACAAAGAAAAATTAGAAGAAGAAAAAGATGTTGATCAATCTACTAATGATAGAGATATTATTGAAGAAATGCTTGTTATTATTGAAGGTACTGATTTACCAAATAAAGTATTCGATTTAAATGATGAAAGAATACTACTAAAAGAAATGAATAAACTGGATGCAACTGATGATCAATTAATTCGTATTAATGATAGATTTAGTCAAGTTGTTTGGGCAATATTCATGAAAATTATAATTATTTTATGTAGCATTTTACTTATATTAATTTTATTATTGTATAGAAGAAAAAACATTAGAAAAATAAAGCACCATGATCAGTAATAATTTAATGAATTTTGATAGTTAAAAAGACGTTAAATTTTTACTTCGTGATTTATTGTGTTTTAGTTAAAGTAAAAGACCATATACTATGATAATCATATGGTTCTTATAATTCTGATGTGGTTTTAGTAAAATCCCGTTAGAATTTCAATAGGTAAGATATTAATTTATCTTACCTTTTTGGTATAATGATCATGGCATATATATTGATGGTAAAAGGCCATGGTAGGGAAGTAGTATTTTAATTACTACCGAAAGACAAAGGTGTCCATTGTGAGCTGGTATCTGAAAGAATTAGGCCGCAAAGCTCTGGTTCGAGGAACACAAATAATGTTATGCAAAAAAATGATGGGCGAATGTGACAAACAACATAAAATCAAAACACTACGAATTAGTATGGTTGTATATATGACGAATAGACGGAGTGAAAGAGATATGACCTTAATCCAGGAGGTCTCACTAGCGATACAGTAGTAATAACTAATAGTGTTGATTACCAACACGCATTTAGACAGTTTTTATAAGGATACGTTTTTGTACGCAAGATGGCACCTGATATCCTAATGATTCATGAATTCGTATATTATATACAAATTAACGTAATCAAATAAATTCAATTCCACCTTTTCAAAACTTTCAAATATTGTTATTAGTTGAATAAATCATTATAAATAACATTGCATAAGTACTGTACCTACAAGAATTAAATTCACCGATAGATATATGTTTAGGTAAATAATTTTTAATAATCGATCCAAAAGAATAGGCTTTGAATATTAATTATTTGCATAAGCATGAGATGCATTGCCTAGCGATATCTCTTCCAAACATTTCAATTTTAGCTTTATATAATATAAGTAATCTAGTGTCATTAGAAATATTGTAATTTTTAGGAGCAACAGTATTAGATGCTGTGATTGTTTTATTGCACTCAAGATATTTTAATATTTGCTTATTTAAAAGAAGATAAGAAACAAACTCGCAGATAGTAGGCATTTTAATTAGCGATGACTTAAAACCATGCTTAATTATTTCAGCTTGTATTAAACCATAACAAGGACAAGTACATGGTGATGAATGCGAAAACGTAGCAGAAACTACTTTAGTTAAAACACCTTTATTTAATTGATTTACTGAGATAATCTTTTAAAGTGATATTTTCGGCTATTCAATTAATAGAAAGCCTCATAATCAGATAACTTAATTATTCGAATAATAGTGAAAATATTCTAAAATATTAAGTTATTAATAGTGAATTGTATACAATGTAGGCATATCGTATTATTTTTTGTGTAAGACCTTGCAAATAATGTAAACGTGTAATACAATTTCATTAAGTTATAAACTAAAGTTATGATAGAACGAGGTAATGATGACAAATCCAATATTAATTACAGGCCATAAAAATCCTGACACTGATTCAATATGCTCAGCTATGGCATATGCAAACTTGAAATGTTTAATGGGACAAAATGCAGTGGCATGTAGACTTGGTCCATTAAATGAGGAAAGTAAGTTTGTAACCAAATATTTTGATATAGAAGGTCCAATGTTGATTAAAGATGCAAGGTCACAATTAAAAGATATTCAAATTGATTCACCTGTTACTATAAACTTAAATAAAACCGCTAAAGATGCATGGAATTTAATACTTGGTACAAGCAATAGATCACTAATTGTTACAGATGAAAATGGAACACTTAAAGGGGTATTATCAACGTCAAATTTATCTATGATAAGATTACTTCAGAATAATGATTTAGCTGATCTAATGAGTAAAGCATCGGTATTAAACATAGCAAATACAGTTAACGGTGATATCATTTATGAACCGGATAACTTTATTTCAAATGGAAAGGTAACTATTATAACAGTAGATCAAAAATTTAGTGATCAAATAGCAAATAGTTCAATATGTATAATTTCACTAAATGAAATACATCAAATTGATACAATAATTAAAGGTTGTAAATGCTTGATAGTTACAGGAATTGATAATATAAAAGATGAAGTAATTGATGTTGCAAAAAAATATAATTGTGCACTTATAAAAAGTTATGATGATACAATGGAAGTAGTGAAAGTGGTTAATGAATCATTTCCGATTAACCTGATAATGACTAAAGATATTGTTACATTTAAAGAGGATGAATTTGTCAGTGAAGTTAATAAAAAAATTAGTAATACACGGTTTAGAAGCTATCCTGTAATCAACGAATTTGATGAAGTAGTTGGTCAAGTATCACGATTTCATCTACAAAAGCATCGTAGAAAAAATTTTATTTTAGTTGATCATAGTGCAAAAAATCAAAGTGTTTTAAATATCGATGAAGCTAAAATACTTGAGATAATTGATCATCACCATATAGGTAATATTGAAACAGATTATCCAATATACTATCGAAATCAAATTTGTGGATGTACTGCTACAATTATATCAATGATGTATAAAGAAAATGGTTTTTTACCAAACCCAAAATATAGTGGTGTATTATTAAGTGCAATTATTAGTGATACACTTAATTTTAAATCTAAAACAACAACCGATATCGATATAAAAACCGCGAAATGGCTAGCTAAAAGAGCTAAGGTTAATATAAATGATTATGCATTAGAACTATTAGGGGCATCTGTGGATATTAAGCATGCGGATCTACAGCTTGTTTTAAAACGAGATTTAAAAGTTTATGATATTGGAAAATATACGATAGCTGTTGGACAAACTAATTATCGTAATGTTGAAGATATTCACTTTATTATTGAAGATTTTAAAGATTTATTGCAAGTAGAACTAAGAAGTAATCAATATGATTTAATTATAATGATGTTTACTCAAGTTATGGCTGAGGGAACAGTATTTGAATTTACAGGTTCACTAAGCTACATAATGGAACAAGTTATAGAAACAATTTTTAGTGAGGAGTCAGGGTATGATAGCGGAATTATTTCTAGGAAACAACAACTGATACCTAAAATGGGTGAAATCTTAAAAAGACTTTGATCTATTGTTTATTAAATTTATAAAGTAAAAGACTATACAACTAATTGGACAATAATGTCGAGTAATTGTGTAGTCTTTTGATTGTGTATTAATAAAAATTCTAGTAAATGCTATATATAATAAGTTTGCTTTACCTTAAGTTTATAAGAATTAAGCTACTTTATTATCCAAATTCCAGATTTATCTGAGCCTTCTCTATCAATCAAATGCTTTGCCTTAAGTTTACTAATTATTCTACTAAGAGTTGCCATTGGTATACCTGATTGGGCAGATATTTCTTTTTTTGTTATACTTTCATTTGATTTTAGTAAATTAAAAACAATCATTTGTTTTTGATTTACATTATAATTTACAGTATCACTTACAGTATCACTTACAGTATCACTTACAGTATCACTTACAGTATCACATACAGTATCACATACAGTATCACTTACAGTATCACTTACAGTATCACTTACAGTACTATTTATTGAACCTTCAAACATAAAGGTAACTACTAAAAAATTAGGAGTTATCTTAAAAATATTTCTATCATAAACCTTTAAAATTCTACTCATTCCAGAACCTAATTGCTCAACTAAACCAACATCTTTAAATACTCGCATTAATTCTCTATTCCTGCACATTGAACGACACTCAAAAAAGTCATCTTCACTTAGACCACTTACAAGTCCACCATATGAAGTTATTACAAATCTATCTGAAAAGATTTCGACAAGTGGGAAAAACTCTGAAGAATATAGGTTATGAACAAAAGCGTTAAGTATTGTTTCTCTTAATGCAATTGGATCAACTAATTTTTTATCAATTCGAGCTTTACTAGTGATTTTTGTAAGTGTTTTATTTTCAATTTCCATCTTAGTTAATACTTTATTAATAGAATTAATTAAAGAACAGTAGCCATACTCCTCGTTTTCAATTAAATCAACCTTGTCAGTCCCAGCATATTTTGCAACCTTGATAGATACTCCATTGTCATCAGATAATAAATAACCAATATAGTTATATTTCCCATCATCTGTTAGTAGTTCTAAGCTCTGTGGGAATTTTTCATTTAGTAAAAGCCCCTTACCTTGATAATAAATTTGAAGTTGTTGAAAAGTTAAGTTCCTTTTAGGCGAGACAATCTTACTTAACGAATTTCTAGTTCTTTTAGAAAATAAGTCTTCAATCATAGCAGTATTCATCTGTTGTACGCCACTACCAACTCTAATGAGGCAACCTTTTGGGGACATGCCATATTTATTAAGATAATATGGTTTTTCCATTCCACTTGTAACATTTAGATGAATATATTGTTTATTGTCCTCGACTTTTACTATTATATCAAATAATCCTAAAGTTGAAGGGGAAATATTATTTGCTGTTCTTTGACTTAGTTGTAGTTGTATTTTATCAACATCTTTTAAGCCAATAACAATACCAGAATCATCGATTCCTATGTAAATATCACCACCATCTTTAGAATTTAAAAATGCGACAATTTCTCGTTCGATGTTTTCTGTTAAAACTTGTTTAAATTCCGTCGTGTTATTTTCTATTAAATTCATAATAAAACATCTCCTTTTACTCTGTAGTATTGGACAGGTATTTCTTTTTTTGTTATATTTTATTTGTTTTTGACTTACAGTATCACTTACAGGTTCATCATATGCTAATAAACATACCTAATAAAATTAATTATTTTTAATAATTTCAAAACGCTGTCCACATTTTGTACAGTAAAAATCATGATTAATTGCATAAGTAAGATTGACTAGTGATTCCATTTTGTTACAGTGTGTGCAGCGCAATCTTTTATAAATAATTATAACAAACGAAATTAAAAATAATATAGTAGCTATCAAAAACCAATAATTAAACAAAAATGAAATGAATAAAGATAGTGCAAATAAACAAATTATAATCCAAGCTTTGTGAAGTATTTTAGTTGTAATATCTAACATAAAATTCTCCTTATCTAGTGTTTATTTATAATATAAATAAATTTAAGCTATAATAATATCCAATTTAAACTAAAATTGCTAAATAATTTCAAATAATAAATATACTTATTATCTTTTACGGATATAGTTAAGCTGATACTTTGAAGAATTCATATATTGTTCTGTATAATCCATAACTTCTCCATTTGTTAAGAATGTTGTATTATTTACCTTAATGATGGGTGTTCCACGATCTATTTGAAATAAGTCAGCAATTTTGTCACTTGCTAAAACTGGAGTTGTATTATGAAAACTAAAGTCTATAACAAGATTTTTAGTCTTTTCAATATAATTGAATTTACTTTTTTCAAGTATTTGAATACTAATATCAGGATATTTTTTAATTGCCATGTGGGTAATTTCAAACATTAATATATCATCATTTCCATAACGACATCTTTCAATATAATAAACCATATCCTTTTCAGCTATTCCTAAGATAGTTGCGATTTGCGCATCAGCTTCTTTAACTGAAAACATTGATACTAAAGTTTTTGTTTGCATACCTAAAGATTGCATATCCTCAGTAAAACTACGATGTGTAGTTGTCTTTTGACTAGCCTCATTGTGCTTAACAAAAGTCCCAAGACCTGCTGTTCTTTTTAAGATATCACGCGCTACAAGATTATCAGTAGCTTTTCTAACCGTTACTCTTGATGTATTATATTTTGTTGCTAATTCAAGTTCTGTTGGAATTAAATCGTTTACTTTATAATAGCCAGTCCAAATTTTTTCTAATAAATCATTTTCAATTATTTTATATAAAGGTGTTTTTGTATTTCGCATGGTATACCTCACTTATTTATAGTATATAGGTTTATTGTGAATAATTCAACTAAATGTATTGTTTAATGTGATTGTGTTTTGTTATTTACAATACATTTGAATTAAATATATTGTAAAAAAAGCATATGTATTTACATTTGCAATAATATTAGTTTAAATGTATTGACATTTGAATGGATATAGCTTAAATTAATAGAGTAAACATTACATAGGTAATGAAGAAGGGGAGGGTTTTAAAGTGAGTTTAATTCAAGCTTTATTAATTGGAGTATTTGCTTATTTAGGAAGTAAACGTACACCTTGGTTTTTTGGAGTAACTGGCGGATGGAATATGATTGGTCGTCCATTAGTTGCAGGTTTAATTGTTGGTATAATATTAGGAGATGTTACTACAGGGGTAATTGCAGGGGCAATGGTTCAAGCACTATTCATTGGTCAAATTACACCAGGTGGAGCTATGCCTGCCGATGTTAACTGGGCAGCATATATTGGAATACCTTTAGCTATAGCAGCAGGTGGAAGTGGTGAACAAGCAGTAGCGCTTGCAGTACCATTAAGTATGCTAGGACTTGGTATCTTTAACTTTATCATGACAATCAATGCTTATTTCCCACATAGATCAGATAAATATGCTGAGCAAGGAAATAGTAAAGGGATTATCAAAATGACTTACGCTGCAGCTGTTCCAAGTTTTGTTTTAAGATTTGGTAGTGCCGCTGTAATTTGTTATTTAGGAGCACCAGTTACAGAAGTATTATTAAATAATATGCCAGCTATGTTATTACACTTTTTTGAAGTAGCAGGTAAAATGTTACCGGCAATAGGATTTGCAATGTTATTAAAACAATCTTTAACTCAAACATGGATGATCGCTTTCTTCTTAATGGGTTGGGTATTAATTGGCTCAACTACAATGTCAGTTACTGCTTTAGCAATTTTTGCAACAGCAATTGCTTTAATGTTTGTAATGGCTAAAGGAAATGCACCAGCTGCAACAAATACAATAGTACAAGGGGATGATGATTGTTATGAAGACTAATGCGAAAATTTTAACTAAAAAAGATGTAAGCAAGGCAGCATGGAGATATATCTTCTTTGCTCAATCAGTACAAAACTTTGAACGTATGATGGGACAAGCGTTTTGTTTTGTTTTAATTCCAGCTTTAGATAAATTATACAAAAATAAGCCAGAAGAACATAAAAAAGCTTTAGAAAGACATATGCAATTTTTTAACACAGAACCTCAACTTGGAGCAATAATTCCAGGTATTACACTAGCAATGGAAGAAGCTCGTGCAACAGGTGAAGATATTTCTGAAGAATTAATTGTAAGTACTAAAAATGCATTAATGGGTCCATTTGCAGGAATCGGAGATTCTATGCTTATTGGAACATATTCACCAATCTTATTAAGTATTGCAATGAGTATGTGTATTAATGATGGTAATCCAATGGGACCAATCTTCTTTTGTGTAGTTTGGCTAACATCTATGGTTGGATTACAGTATTACCTTTTCCACAAGGGATATAATGCAGGAATTGGTGCTGCTGATACTTTCTTTAAAAACAAAGAATTAACTAATAAAATTACAACAGGATTAAATGTTATGGGACTAATTGTTATTGGTGGTGTTGCTTCAACAACTGTTAAGGCTAAAACTATCTTTGAATTTGTTAGTGGAGATATGTCTATTGTTTTACAAACAAAAGTGTTTGATGCAATTATGCCAGCGTTAATACCATTAGTTATTACATTACTAACTTGGTATGCAATGGATAAAAAAGGTTGGTCAGCCAATAAAATTATCTTAGCTATTCTTGCTTTTTCAGGAGTAATGGTTGTATTTGGAATTATGTAAGGCGAAAATTTCGCCTTTTTCTAAATTAAATGAAAAATATTATATTATTTTTATCAGACCAACATAGCAACAATGTTATAGGCTATAACAATCTTGATGTACAAACACCTTTTTTCGATAGCATTAAAAATCATTCAACATGCTTTAATAATTGTTATTGTAATGCACCATTATGTGTACCATCTAGAATGAGTTTTTTAAGTGGACAACTACCAAGTGATCTAAACATCTTTAATAATGATACTACCTTACCAATTGATGTTCCAACTATTGCCCATGCAATGGGGGCAAATGGTTATAAAACCGTTTTGATTGGTAGAATGCATTTTAAAGGTGATGATCAAAAACATGGATTTGATGAACATATAACAACTGATATAACTTCGCAATATTGGGGAACTAATCTTAAGAAAAGTGAAGAATATGGACATTTCGCAAATACAACAAACATGAAACATTGTCAAAAAAATGTGGGTGCAGGTTATTCGCCGACACTTGCATATGATGATTATGTAGTAAATGAGTTTATGAATTATTTAAAAGATATAAACGACGAACCACATTTTATTGTTTGTGGTTTATATGGACCTCATTTTCCATATTGTTGTAGTGAAAAATTATATAGTAAATATTTAAATAATTTAAAAGTTGATAACGCGTATAATGAAATTGCAGATGATATTTATTTAAAACAAACACAGCAAAGTGATGATGAAAAATTATTACAGATAAAAGCTAGTTATTACGGTATGGTAGAAACACTGGACACGAAAATTAAAGTAATGAGTGACTATGTTAATCAAGTATTTAAAAATGATGTAGTTATGTTATATACAAGTGATCATGGTGACCAATGTGGTAGACGTAAACTATTTGGGAAACAAACAATGTATAACGATAGTATTAAAGTTCCATTATTAATTTGGGGAGATAATATTAAAAATAGTTATAGCTTAAGCCCTGTATCATTATTGGATGTAAGTAAAACAATTGTTGATATTGGTAATAGTGAAATGAATATGCATTGTGGTAAAAATATATTTGATTCTAACATTGAAAATAATATAGTTAAAGTGCAACATTGCATGATTAATAACGATTATAAAATACTTGAATCAATAATTAATAAACACTATAAATTAGTTAGCTTGGATGAAAAACATCAATTGTTTTCACTTAAAGATGAACTAGAAATACATGATTTAATAAATGAAAATATTGCTGAATACAATCAATTGAAAAAATACTTATTAACAAATGATGAAAAAAGATTAATAGTTATACAACAAAAAAAACAAAGTAAAAACCATGAATTATTAAAAGATTGGGGAACTTATAAACAATTACCTGAGAACGCTCGTTTTGTTATACCAAAAAGTGCGACACATAAGACATGTGTGATAGGAGAAAAAAATGACTTATAAAAAATTATGGACTGATATGCACAGTAATTTGCATCATGAAAAACTTAGTGATTTACCAGTTTGGTATGAACATATCAAAAAAACAATGGATTTTTGGCCTTTTGCTTATTATCCATTCTATATGAAAAAATCACAATGGGGACTTGGTGTTGAAGATCGATATGATGATGAAATAGTCAATAAAGATTGGGAATATGTTAGAGAATTTGTGAAAAAAGCAAATGCTGAAAATTTTTCAATGTTTATGGGTTATGAATGGCAAGGTAGTGGAAAAGACGGAGATCATAATGTCTTCTTTTTAAATAATGATCAAGATCAGGTGCATCCACTAAGATATGAACAATTATATAAGCATTATGATGGAGTTGATGCAATAGGTATTCCTCATCACTTAGCTTATCAATTAGGTTCACGTGGTAAAAATTGGGAAACACATAATGAAAAGTTTTCACCATTTGCAGAAATCTACTCAAGTCATGGAAGTAGTGAAAATGATGAAGGTCCACTTGATATGAACAGACATATCCATATGGGTCCAAGAACTGGAGCAACATGTTATGAACAAGGATTAAATAAAGGTTATCATGTAGGAATCATTGCAGCTGGAGATAATCATAGTGCACCTGCAGTATTTGAACATGGAACACTTTGTGTACTGGCAACTGAAAATACAAAAGAATCAATTTGGGATGCCTTTACTAATCGCCGTACTTATGGTGTTAGTAAAAGTCGCATTGAAGTAGATTTTAGTATTAACGATAAATGCATGGGAAGTATTGTTGATGTAAATAAAAAAGCTACGCTTAAATTCGCAATTAAAGGTACAAGTGCAATTGATCGCGTTGAAATCTTAAAAGATAATGTAGTTGAAGAAATGATTGCGCATTCTGGTAAGTGGGAAAAACAAAAGCTTGAAAATGTTGTAACATTTAAATTTAAAATTGATTTTGGATGGGGTCCTGATACTAGAGTATATAATGATATCTTTAAGAAATTATGGAATGGTAAATTAAGTGTTGATGGAAAATTATTAAGTGTTGAAAAATGTTGGAATAGCATGGGACAATCACTAAGTATTATTGATGATAAAAGCTGTGAATTTGATTTAGTAACATATAAATCAACTGCAACAGGTAAATGGATGGGACCAAGTAATGTAACTACTGAAGGATTTATCTTTGAGATTTGTGCTGATTTAAACTCATATGTTACTTTAGTTAGTGATGGAAAAGAATATCAATTATTAGTTGCGGATTTATTTGAATCTTCAAGAATTATTCAACTAGATGAAGAAATAAAACAACTTACAAAAGATACTTGGGGTGATGTACAACATTATCGTGATGACCCTTGGTGGCATAATGCATATAAAATCAAAATATCAAAAGCGGTACCTCAAGCTGGTTATATAATGAATTATGAAAAGCAAATTTTTGTGGATAGTAATTGTAATTATCGTTTACGAGTATGGCAACAAAACGGCGATGTTGCATGGTGCTCACCAATCTTTTTAAAGAGTAATAAATAATGAATATCATTTATATCCATACCCATGATACAGGTAAAATTATTTCACCATATGGCTATAAAGTTCCAACAATAAATTTAGAAGAGTTTAGTAAGGATGCAACCTTATTTCAAAATGCATTTTGTGTATCTCCTACATGTTCTCCAAGTAGAAGTAGTATGTTGACAGGAATGTATCCACATCAAGTCGGAATGCTTGGTTTATCACAACGTGGTTTTGTAATTGATGATAGCAAACATTTGGTTAAACACTTAAATCGTAATAACTTTGTTACAGCATTATGTGGTATTCAACATGAATCTGGTTGGTACTTAGATCATGAAGTGGGTGCAAAAAAATTGGGTTATCAAATTAATCTTACAAATGATAATTCTTCATATCGTCAAGAAGATTTAGGGGAGTGGGATATGTTGAACGCTAAGAGTATGGCCAATTGGATAAGTGAATATGATGATGAAAAACCATTTTTTGCCTCATTTGGAATGTATTCAACACATCGTAGATATCCTGATAATATCGATAGTAGTATTAATGTGAATAATGTAAATCCACCATATCCTATGGTAAATAATAAACAAACGCGTGAAGATTTTTCTAAATTTATGACTAGTGCCAAAATTGCGGATGAATGTTTTAAAGAAGTTATTGACGCATTAAAAAAAGCTGGGAAATATGAAAATACAATCATTTTATTTACTACAGATCATGGGTTAGCTAATCCATTTTCTAAATGTAATTTATTTGATAGTGGAACAGCTGTTAGTTTAATAATGCGTGTACCAAATTGCACATCAAATGGTAAGGTTGTGGATAACTTAGTTTCACATCTTGATATCTTTCCAACACTGTGTGATTTATTGAAAATAAAAAAACCTGAATGGTTACAAGGTTTATCGTTTGCGAAAAGTTTTGATGATATTAATCAAGTAACTAGAAGTGAAATATTCACAGAGATTAATTTTCACACATCTTATGAACCAATACGAAGCATTAGGACTAAAAGATATAAATATATTCGTTATTATGATGATCAATATTTAAAAATTAATTTATCAAATATTGATGAATCTGTGTGTAAAGAATTCTTCTTGAAAAATGATTTAAGTAAACAAAAAAAATATAGTGAAGCATTTTACGATTTATATTATGATATAGGAGAAAGACATAATTTGATTGATAATATTGAAAATCTTGATATTATCAATGAATTAAAAAAATCACTTGAAATTGAAATGATTAAATCAAATGATCCATTAATTCATGGTGAAATTAAATATGATTCACAATGGAAAGTTAATAAAAAACAATGTATAACAGCTAGTTCAAAAAATAGTGAAGATTATGAACATTAAATTAGAAGATGATTATAAATAATCATCATTAAAGGAGATAAATTATGGCAATAGTAAATATTAGAGTTGATGATAGACTAATTCATGGTCAAGTAGCGGCAGTTTGGAGTTTAATTACTCAAGCTACAAGAATTATGGTTATTGATGATGAAGTTGTAAAGGATGCAGTAAACAAAGGAGCACTTCAAATGGCTTGTCCTCAGCGTTGTAAGCTATCAATATTAAGTGTTGAGCGTGCTGCAATAAACTTAAATACGGATAAATATGATGCAGATCGTTTATTCATTGTTGTGAAAGGTCCAAAAACATTAAAAAATTTATATGATGCTGGATTTAAATTTGATACAGTGAATGTTGGTAATATGGGTGGTAAAACAAATACAACAATGGTTAAAAAAGCTGTTAGTGTATCTGAAATTGATATTGAAAACTTTAAATACTTAGCATCAAATGGTGTTAAAGTTACAGCTCAAATGGTTCCATCTGATGAAGTTATTGATTTAATTTCATTGTTTAATTAGTGTACTACAAAATTAACTGAAGATTTTATTAATAAGGTAACAAAGTAATTTTAAGTAATTTCACTATTAAGCGATTGATTGTAGATGAAAATTTAATTTTAAATGGAAAATCTCAAATTTTTCTGTCTGTTTATGGGAATTTAAAGCTTTTTAGAAAACATGTTTTTTCTAATTAAAATATATTAAGTAAGCTAAAAAATACAATCAGTACTAAAGGAAATGGTTATATCCATTAAATCCTTTAAGTCTGATTGTCTTTTTAAATTATTTATATAAAGTATAAAATTGACCTATAATAAAGTTTGAAAGTTCGTAAAATGAAACCTTAATAACTTTATATTTGTTACATTGGCTATATGAATCAATTTTATAATAACTGTTTATTCTTGTATGATTCAAATATATACTGTCTTGATTGATAGTAAACAGCAGAATTAAAATCACTAATATGTTCATCTATAAAAGATGTAAAAAATTCCTACAAGACATTAATGACATTGTTGTCAGCGGAAATATCTTCGATCAGCCTTTCATAAACTTTTCCAATATCCCAATAAAAAGGGATCTCAAAATTGCATGAATTGACATTATCAAAATTGCCATTTATAATACTACATTCACAAATGAAGGTATCAGATAATTTTTCAATAGTCTCAGTATGAAAAACATCAGCATATTCATAAAGATACTCTAATTGCTTAATGCCCATTTGCTTGACAACATGACAACGTTTGTTTTCGTTTTCCTTCCAATATATTCAATTAAACTGCAAGTAAAAAATAAATCACTATTGCTAATTTTGAACAATACATACATAGCTCCTTTAAATGTTAAGCAATCTAGCGCCCTTGCTGTATGGAAGCTAATTTGGTGGGTTGGATATTTAAACTTAACCATTACCCAAAACTTTTCTCTGTCTATTCTTTTATCAATAAAGTCTTGAATGTAGTTAAATATAGTATCATCTACCATAGCTCCCTCTACAATATCATATTCGTACGATTTACCACTTCTACAAGCTATTATAAAGTCAAGCCATTCATCATACATAGTGGGGAATTTTAATATTTTTAATTCCGTATTTTCAATATAGGTATAAACATTCATAATACCCAACTTTTTAAATCTTGTTGTCCAACGTTTAGCTTGAGGTTCCATCAGTGTACAGTAAAATCCTCAATAAAAAAATTTATTATATTTTCTTTTTTAATTTCTGGAAATGCGACTGCTACAGTACTCCCGTGATAGAGAATTAATTCTTTGTTCACAATATCACTTCCTTTGTACTTATTATATGAGGTTATGAAAGCGTAGACAACTTATACAAAAAAACCTTCAAATTCGTTATGATATTGTTTTAGTGTAACCAAATTGAAAATATTTTTAGCGTGAATCGGGTTATGATAGTAGTATAATATCTAGGAAACAATAATTAATTCCAAAGATAGGTGAATTTTTAAAAAGACTTAATTTAACGGAAAAACATTATATTTTAAGACAATGTATTATTAGTGTTCATAAGTTAATTAAAGTAAATAGACTATACAAATAATTAGAATTAAATTCCAAATTAATTGTATAGTCTATTTTTTAATTAGTTTTTGAGTTAAGTAATATTGAAGATTACTTACTTATTTCTATTTGTTCTCCACATTTAGAGCAATAAATTTTATGATTAATTCCACGTGTGAGTCTATTAAGATTTTCAGGTTTTCCACAATTTGGACAACGTAAATATTTAACTGTAATAAACATATATAAAACGAATAATAAAAAAGTTGGAATGAAAAGCAAATAACTTACAGACATATAAGATAATGATACAAATAAAAATACACCAAATAAACAAACGATGAACCATGACAAATATATCATTTTACTACAAATATTATTCATACTTTTCTCCTTATAATAGATATTATATAAATATCATACTCTCATAAATGTTTTAAATCAAATATTGTTTAAAAATGCTTATTTTTTACGAATATAGTTAAGTTGATATTTTGAAAAATTCATATATTGTTATGTATAATCCATAACTTCTTCATTTGTTAAGAAAGCTATGTTATTAACTTTAATTATGGGTGTTCCACGATCAATTTTAAATAAGTCTGTAATTTTATCATTATTTAAATCCCAAATATTAATTAAGCTAAACTAAAATAATATTATTGAGGAATATTAAATAGTATAATCAAATTATTGTACGCATTAATTTTATAGTATATATATTCATTTATTATAAATAAATGAATATTATAACAGTTAAATATTTAAAAAAAGTTTATTAGAGATATTAATGCAATATTTTAATTATAAGTCTTTACAAAAGTTATTATATAGTATACAATGATAATGGTTATCGATATCGAGGGAGAAATGTATGACAAAATTTTCGAGTCAAAGAGAAATAGTAGCTAATATAATTTGTGGTACTCACCAACATTTATGTGCTGATGAAGTATTGTTTATGGCTAAAAAAGTTAATCCAAGATTAGGGATTGCTACAGTTTATCGTAATTTAAATTATTTAGTTGAAGAAGGTAAAATTTCTAAGTTTAGAGATGCTAATCAAGGGTATATTTTTGATAGTAATATCGAAAAACACTATCATTTTCAATGTATGACATGTGGTATGCTATATGATTTACCTATTAGATATAATAGTAATTTAGATGATATGATTAACCGCGAATTACAATTAGAAATTGATACACATGAAACAATGTTTTATGGTACGTGTAAAAAATGTCAGATGACAAAGGGAGAAAACTAATGGAACTAAAAGGATCAAAAACAGAACAAAGCTTAATGAGTGCTTTTGCTGGAGAAAGTCAAGCAAGAAATAAATATACTTACTTTGCAATGAAAGCTCGTGAAGAGGGTATGGACTCAATAGCTGATATTTTTGAAGAAACAGCTAGAAACGAACAAGAACATGCTTTTTTATGGTTTAAACATTTACACAATGGTGCTGTTGGTACAACTGCTGAAAATTTAAAAGCTGCAGCAGAGGGTGAAAACTATGAATGGACTGATATGTATGCACAAATGGCAACTATCGCTAAAGAAGAAGGTTTCATGCAGATTGCTGCTCAAATGAACATGGTAGCAAAAATTGAAAAAGAACATGAAGAACGTTATTTAACATTACTTAAAAATGTTGAAGATGGAAAAGTTTTTGCTAAAGATGAAAAAGTTACATGGGTATGTGATATTTGTGGATTTGAACATGTTAGTGAAAAAGCATTAGGTGGCTGTCCATTATGTGGATATAAGCAAGCACACTTTAAAGTTAAAGCAGAAAACTTTAAATAGTATAAATATAAGCATCTCTAAGGATATTAATTCTTATTGGTGCTTTTTTTTGTCCAATAATTAAAGTCGATAATCTATTTTAAATAATATCTTGACAATAGTCCGAAATCGTACTATGATAATCCTTGTATTTATTATGTGAAAAAGGAGTAATAATGAACAAGAATGTAAATGAATTAAATAGAGAATTAACTCAAATATATAAAGAAGAACAAGAACTGTATCATGATTATGCACTAAGTTGTGGTATGTCTAGTACAACAATTTGGTTATTATACGCATTGTCAGAACAATCAGGACCAGTTACACAAGCTTATATCTGTAGTGAGTGGTGTATTAGTAAGCAAACGTTAAATTCATGTTTGAAACAATTACAAAGTGGAGAATACGTTGAATTAAAAATAAGCGAAGAAAATCGTAAAAATAAAATGATTTATGTTACTGACAAAGGATCACAACTTATCAAAGAAACAGCACTAATACTAGTTGGACTTGAAAATCAATCTTTGCTTGAATTTAGTGTTGAAGAGTGTGAACTACTTGTTGAATTATCATCTAAAAGAATTAAAGCTTTAAGATCTTTAGTTGATAAAAACATTAAATCTAAAAAGGGAGATACAAATGAAAATAGGAATATCTGATACATTTACGTATAAAAAATTAATAATGTTCACAATACCATCAATATTAATGATGATAATTACTTCAATCTATGGGGTAGTTGATGGTGTTTTTGTATCAAATTTTGTAGGTAAAGGAGCTTTTTCATCCTTAAATTTAATCATGCCATTTATAATGATGTTTGGTGCTTTTGGATTTATGTTAGGTACAGGAGGCTGTGCATTAGTCGCTAAATCAATAGGTGAGGGCAAGAAAAAAGAAGCTGATGAAGTATTTTCGATGCTTATTTATATTCTTGTAATAGTTGGTATTTTATTTGCCATATTTGGTGTTTCATACATCAAACCAATAGCAATTATGCTTGGTGCAACACCTGATATGCTTAATGATTGTGTAACTTATGGAACAATATTAATTATTGCACTACCAGCATTTATGTTACAAACAACTTTTCAAACATTTGTTGTAGTTGCAGGTAAACCTAAGATGGGTATGCAATTAGCGATAATTTCTGGGATAACTAATATGGTTTTAGATTATGTTTTCATTGTTCAATTTAAATGGGGAATTGGTGGTGCTGCATTCGCAACCGCTTTAAGCCAACTTGTAGGAGGAGTCATACCTTTTATATATTTCGTAAGAAAAAATAATAGTGATTTGAAACTTGTGAAGTTTAAATGGAATAAAAATGCATTCATCAAAACTTGTACAAATGGTTCATCAGAAATGATGACAAGTATTTCATTTTCACTTGTAAATATATTATATAACTTTCAGTTAATGAAATATCTAGGTCCAAATGGTGTTTCTGCTTATGGTGTTATAATGTATATTTCATTTATATTTTCAGGAATATTTATGGGTTATACAATAGGATGTTCGCCTATAATAAGTTATAATTATGGCGCAAAAAACACTGATCAACTCAAAAATTTATTTAAAAAAAGTATAATATTAGTTTCAATAACTTCAATTGTTATGACAATAATTGCGGAATTAAGTGCAATTACACTAAGTAGTATTTTTGTAGGATACGATAAACAGCTGTTAGATATGACAGTAATGGCAGTTAGATTATTTGCAATTTCATATTTATTTAGTGGTTTGAATATATTTGCTTCAGCGTTTTTTACAGCATTGAATAATGGAAAAGTTTCGGCATTCATTTCGTTTTTAAGAACTTTTGTTCTGCAGTCAATAATGATTATTATCTTGCCGATAATCCTTGGTATTGATGGTATTTGGCTTGCAGTAGTGGGTGCTGAAATACTTTGTTTAGGAGTGAGTGTTATATTGTTTGTTGTAAATAATAAGTACTATGAATACTATTAATTTATAGTTAAATAATCGTCAAAAGAATAACAAAAATTTGTTATACTTTTGACTTTTTTTATTTGATTTTGCTTATATTAATTTATTAATAAAATATATATCAAAGTCAGAATAAAATTTTTATAGTTTAGGCATAATTGATTCACTTTAGTCATATATTAAGGTGGAGGGTGTGCCTATGAAATTAGCTATTATAAATTTTGACTTAGAATATGATGAATATTATGTTACTAGAATAAGTAAAAAAAATAAAAAGAACAATATCGAATACATAACAAAATTAGATAAAGTTAGCGAAGAATTTGATCGTTATATTATTATTTGTAAAGAATTGGATGAGTCGGTAAAAAAGTACATAAAAGAAAATAATATTGATAATAAAAAAGTAATTTTAATCACATGTGAACTTAATGAGAATTACACTTGTTGGATATGTGAAAAAGGATTTGATAAGCAATTTGATTATGAAAAACTATTACAGTTTATTATGGTCATGATCAATGATGATTTTGATATTGACCATAGCTGTTATATTAAAAAAAGTAATGTAGAAAAAGATTGTTCCTTAATGATTTGTACCGAAAACATCATAAAAAAATATAATAAAAAAGAAAGATACACAATTTTAGTGTTCGTAAAAGAAAAAAAACGTCTAGTATTATCAGAGAATAATCTTGTAGTAAGCGAAGATGTTATTGTTAAACAATATTATATTGAAGGTATAAGTAATGAATATGAATATTTAAAAATAAATTACGTGTAAATTATAATAAAGAAAAAACGAACTTTAATGTTCGTTTTTATTAGTTTATAATAACCGATATTTATAATTTATGTGATAATAAGTTTGACCTATAAATTGCATATTTTATTGCTTTAAATGACATAAAAAAACTACTAGTTACCTAGTAGTTAGTTTGTGTTAAATAATTTTAATTAAATTTTAACAACGTTTGTTGCTTGAGGACCACGGTCTCCGTCAGTAACGTCAAAGCTAACTGCTTGACCTTCTTCTAAAGATTTGTAACCATCACCTTGAATAGCTGAGAAATGTACGAATACATCCTTACCATCGTCAGATGTTACAAAACCATAACCTTTTTCAGCATTAAACCATTTTACTTTTCCTGTGTTCATTATTAAATTTCCTCCACACATCTTATACTTAGCTATTAAAAAACTCACCTTTAGGGATGTCTGTTATAGTTACAATCCCAAATCAGTGAGGAATTCATACGTATAGCTTAAATATAGTTAAACAATAACACTTTTTTAAAGAAGTGTCAACCTTATACACAACTTATTTGTATTTATCGGCTTTATATGCTAAATAATTAACTTTATTTAGCTCAGTAAACAAAGTATACAAGATTTCGCGACTTTTAGACATTAAACGATTCTCTACAATTAAAGTTACAACTATGTCATATAATTCATCTTGAGTTAGTGAAATTTTATCATCAAAATTATCATTATAGTCATTTATGATATCGTCAATAGTACCTTCGATATATCCAACAGTTTCTTGTAAAACAATTTCTTCGAATGTTAAAATTTTTTCATTGATGTTATTTCTATAAGAATTTGTTATTAAATTTTCATTTAACTTTACATCTGCGTCTATAAATTTTAATGTCGCTTGTAATGTTTTATTCTCTAAAGTATAAACGATATTGAATCTTTTTATATATTCATTAATAATTTGTTTAGTGTCATATTTATTCTCTATTGAGCTAAACATTATTGTTGCTATTTCATCATAATTTTCTTCCATAAGTACTCCATTTCTATGATTATTACATTATACACGAAAAAATAGTAAAATTTAATTAAAATATTACTAGATTATTTATTTAAAAAGTTTATAATAAGAATATTCGATTGAATATTAGGGGAATATTATGGATATATTAAAAAATAGAATATTAGCTGAAGGTCTTATAAAAAAAGGGAATATTGTAAATATTGATAGTTTTTTAAATCATCAAATTGATGTAGAACTATTGGAACAAGTAGGAGAACGATTTTACCAAATTTATAAAGATAGTAACATTACCAAAATAGTTACTATTGAAGCACACGGTATAGCGATTGCATATTCTGTTGCACGATTACTTAAAGTGCCAATGGTTTATGCAAAAAAAGTTGTTATTGATAATGTAGATGCAGGGGTATATCATGCTTTAATTCATTCATATACGCATAATATAGATCAATGTATTACAATTAATCGTAATTACTTATCATGTGATGATAATGTTTTAATTATTGATGATTTTTTAGGTAATGGTTGTGCAATTACAGGACTTTTAGATCTGTGCAATAAATCTAAATGTAAGGTTTGTAATGCTGGAGTGGTTATTGAAAGTAGTTTTTTAAAGGGACGTCAAATTGCCCAGGGGCGTGGTTTAAAAGTTTCATCACTTGTTCAAATAGAATCAATAATTGATAAGCAAATTACTTTTAGGTAGAATATAAATCATTTAAGTTATATAATTTTAATATACAAATATTTTCTTACTTTAATTTTTGTGCAAATAAATAAAATTACATAAAAGCACCATTTACGTGGTGTTTTTATTATACATGGGATAATATAGATCGGAAGAGCGTCGTGTAGGGAAAGAGTGTTAAGATTAGTGT
>CAMQTJ010000029.1 GCA_947037125.1 uncultured Holdemania sp. | reverse complement strand
AAAGTATCGTGGATAAAAGTGTAGAATACGGTTATAAAAGTGTTGCACTAACTGATTATCAAGTAATGCACGGTACATTACAGTTTTATAAATATTGCATGCTAAAAAAAATCAAACCAATTATTGGTTTAGCGTGCAAGATTAGTTTTAATAATAAAATAATTGATTGCATACTTTACGCGAAAAATTATCAAGGATATAAAAATTTAATTAAAATATCAACTTTTATTTGCAGTAAAAATGAACTTAGTTTTGATTATATTAAAGAATTATTACCTAATTTAATTGTCGTTATTTATGGTGAAGGTGGCATATTTGAGCCAATGCTTAATAATGATAATATTGATGATATTAATCAGTTGCTATATGACTTAAAAAAAAGTATAGGTGGTTTTTATGTTGCTATATCATTAAATGATTATTCATTTTGGAAACTTAAAAATGTTGTACTTAAGAAATGCTGTGTTAGTAATGGTATAAAGTGTGTTGCACTTAGTAAAAACTATTATCAAAATAGTGATGATTATGAAGCTTATAAAGTTATGAATGGTATTCGTTTACAAAAAAATATTAATGATAAAACATTAATTGTTCCATCTAATCGTTATATTCGTAATCAGGAAGAAATGGAATTATTATATGATAAAGATGATTTATTGAATAGCGATATAATAGCTGAACAATGTAATATAATAATGGAAAAAAGTAATGCTTTGTTACCAAAGTATGAATGTATTAATAATGACTCTGCACAGTATTTAAAACAATTATGTTATGCAGGTTTAAAAAAACGTTTGAATAATCAAAATAATCTGCTTTATTTAAATAGATTACAATATGAATTAGATGTAATAATTAAAATGAATTTTCAAGATTATTTTTTAATTGTTTATGATTTTATTTTATATTCAAGAAAACATGATATTTATGTGGGACCTGGAAGGGGGTCGGCTGCTGGATGTTTGGTTGCTTATTGTTTGGGGATAACTCATGTTGATCCGATAAAATATAATTTATTGTTTGAAAGATTTTTAAATCCTCAAAGAATTTCAATGCCAGATATTGATGTTGATTTACCTGATGATAGACGTGATGAAGTTATAAATTATGTTTGCAATAAATATGGGTTTTTACATGTAGCTCATATAGTGACATATGGGACACTTAAAGCTAAGATGGTATTACGAGATGTCGGTAGAGTTTTATCGATACCAATACGTGATATTGATATGATATGTAAGCTTATACCTAATCGTTTAAATATTTCGCTTAGCGATAGTTATAATGAATCGGATTATTTTAAACGTGTGATAAATTCACAAGATAAATTTCAACATTTATTTAAGATAGCTCTTAAATTAGAAAATCTTGTACGCCATGTTTCAACCCATGCTGCAGGTATTGTAATGTCTAATCAAAATTTAAGTGAAACAATACCTTGTATTATGCTTGATGATAATATGTTAACTACCCAATTTTCTATGGAGTATTTAGAAGAACTAGGCTTAATTAAAATGGATTTTTTAGGCTTAAAGAATTTAACAATTATTGATGAAGTTGTGAAAATGGTTAAAGTTAATCAACCAGATTTTAATATAATGAAAATAAAAATGGATGATGAAGCAACTTTTAAATTAATTCAAAAAGGTGATACTGTGGGCTTATTCCAATTAGAATCTGATGGAATGACAAGTTTACTTAAAAGAATTAGTCCAAAATGTTTCACTGATATTTCAGCAACTATCGCTTTATATCGGCCAGGACCAATGGATAATATCCCACTTTATTTAACAAATAGACAAAACAAGCATGAAATAAAGTATTTACATGAAGATATCAAAGATATTTTAGATGAAACATATGGAGTTTTTATTTACCAAGAACAAATTATGCAAGTAGCACAAAAAGTTGCAGGCTTTTCTTTAGCAAAAGCTGATATTTTACGTAAGGCTATGTCGAAAAAAAATGGAGATCAATTACTAAAATTAAAAAATGATTTTATTGATGGTTGTATAAATAATAAATATGAATTAAAGTTAGCACAAGAGTTATATGAATTAATCTTAAAGTTTGCAAGTTATGGTTTCAATAAATCACATAGTGTAGCATATAGTTTAATTACTTATCAAATGGCTTATTTAAAAGCAAATTATCCAATGCAATTTTATTGTTGTTTACTTAATAGTGTTATAGGTAATGATTATAAGACGTATAATTACATTAATAAATGTCGTCAAATTAACCTTAAAGTCACAAAACCGAATGTAAATTATAGTATGAAAAATTATTATATTAATAATAATCAAATTATTTATCCAATATCAGCAATTAAAAATGTAGGTGGTGTTGGTTGTGATAGTATATTACAAGAGCGAAATAAAAATGGTTTATTTGAAGATTATTATGATTTTATTGCTAGATGTAGTAAACTAAATAAAAAAATAATTGATTCTTTAATTAGCTGTGGAGCATGTGATGATTTTAAAATGAATCGTAAAAGTATGAAGGCTTCATTATTCGATGCTTTAAATTATGCAAGTCTTGTGCGTATTGAAACTAATGATCAAGTTTTAATTAATTTAGATTTAGTTTCAAAGCCAATTCCAATAATTGTTAGCGAAAGTAGTATGGAAAAATGTGAGGATGAATTATTGTCCCTTGGTTTTTATTTTAGTAATCATCCGATAAGTGAATATAAAAAATTATTAAATATTAATGTACCATTACTTAGTAGTATTAAACAAAAAAATGGAATAGTTGACGGTTTTGGGATTATAACAAGAATAAAGCAACATAAAACAAAAAAAGGTGACATGATGGCATTTGTTGGAATTGAAGATGAATCAGGAAGTTTTGATTTAGTTTTTATGCCCAATAGTTATGAAAAATATGTTACTATATTAACTAAGGGGAATTATATTTTATTTCAAGGGAAAAAAGATAAAGAAGATTCTTGCTTAATTAATCAATGCAAGAAATTATAATGGAGAAATTATATGACTAAAATACTAATTGTTGATGATGAAGAAAAAATCCGCGAAGTTATTAGAGAATATTCACAAATTAGTGGATATGAAACTGATGAAGCAGCTGATGGTTTGCAGGCTATTGAAAAAGTATTGAATAATGATTATGATTGTATTGTTTTAGATATTATGATGCCTAAACTTGATGGCTTTTCTGTTTGTAAAAAAATTAGAGAAACTAAAAAGACACCTATTATTATGTTGTCTGCAAGAGAAGAAGAATACGACAAATTATTTGGATTTGAACTTGGAGTAGATGATTATGTCGTTAAACCATTTTCTTGTAAGGAATTAATGGCTAGAATAAAAGTTTTGATTGGTAGAAATACACGCAATGATAATGAAACAATGGATTTTCAAGGTCTTAAAATTGATAGTATTGGAAGAGTTATTTATATTGATAATGTTAAGGCTAATTTAACACCTAAAGAAATTGACTTATTATTATACTTAGTTAAAAATAAAAATATTGCTTTATCAAGAGAAAAGTTATTGCAAGATGTTTGGGATTATGATTACTTTGGTGATGATAGAACTGTTGATACTCACATTAAAATGTTAAGACATAATTTAGGACAATATCGTGATTATATAACAACTGTTAGAGGGATGGGGTATAAGTTTGAAGATTGATTTTAAAGGAATACGTTATAATATTTGGTTATATTTCATGCTATTTGCTTTGTGTATACTAGCTCTTTTAGGTATGCTTCAAACATCTATGATTAAACCTTATTATCGTAACTCTAAAATTAGTGATATTGAAAATGTAGCTAGTCAAATTCAAAGTGTTATTATTGATAATGAAACTATAGTTCAAGATAATGCTGATGACATGTTTAAATTATCAATTAATAATGATGTTTGTATGGTTATCTATAATGAATATAATCAATTAGTCTACAAACAAGATTCATTAGGTTCAAGTTGTATATTTAATCAACCTTTAACTTTAAATGAAAAAAATTATCATTCTATATATAGTGGAAATTCATTACATTCTTTTATTGGTGATAATAATGATATAGTTAGTGAGATGATCGTTAATCCTATAAGCAATCAATCGATGATTCTTTATGGAAGTAATATAAAAAGTAATTTAGCGAGCTATACATTATATATTAATAGTCCAATTGAATTACTAGATTCAACTTTAGATATATTTAAAACACAATTTGTTGTTTTATCATTTGCTTTAATAATATTTTCAATTGTCTTATCTTTGTTTTTGTCTAAGAAGATTGCTAATCCTATTTTGAAAATGAGGACACCTGCAAAGGAATTAGCAGTTGGTAATTATGATATAGAATTTGAAGAAAAATCATTTACTGAAATTAATGAATTAGCTAATACTTTGAATGATGCAACAGAAAAATTATCAAAAGTTGAAGAATTAAGAAAAGATTTAATTGCGAATGTATCACATGATATTAAAACTCCTTTAACAATGATTAAAGCGTATGCAGAGATGGTTAAAGATATATCAGGGGATAATAAAGAAAAAAGAGAAAAACATTTAGACGTTATAATAAATGAAGTTGATTATTTAGATCATTTAGTTAATGATATGTCTAAATTGTCTAAATTTCAATCAGGCAATTTCACATTAGATGTTAGTCAATTCAATATTTATGAAAAGTGTCAAAATATTATTTCATTGTGTGATCATTTACTTTTAAGTAAAAATATGAAATGTGAACTACAAGGTATAGATAGTTTAGTATCAGCTGATGAAGTGAAAATTGGACAAGTAATTTATAACTTTTTAACTAATGCAATAAAGCATAGTGACAACGATACAGTAATTGTAATAAATGTTGAACATGGGATAGGGAAAGTTATTGTTAGTGTACAAGATAATGGAAGCGGAATTAAAGAAGAAGATTTACCTTATATTTGGGATCGTTACTATAAAATCGATAAAGGATTTTCACGCTCCGTTAATGGTAGTGGTTTAGGACTTGCAATTGTTAAGGCGATACTTGATGCCCACAATGCACAGTATGGGGTAGAGTCAATACACATGAAAGGATCAAAGTTTTACTTTGAATTAATAGTAGAAGATGTCGATTAAAAAAGATTATTTGCATGGTACAAATATCCTTATTACACAGCGTAAGGATATGTTTAGAATGAATACTGATTCACGACTTTTAGGGGAATATTTAAAAGTTAATAGTGATCAAACACTATTAGATATTGGATGTAACAATGGAGTAGTTATGTTATATGCGAGTTGTTTGAAGCCGAAATTAATGATTGGTATCGATATTTTTCAAGAGGCAATTGAATTAGCTAAACAAAATTTAGAAGACAATAATATAAGTGACTATCTTTTATATAATTGTGATATTAATGATTTTGATCAACAAAAAGTGGATGTTATTGTATGTAATCCTCCATATTTTAATACGGCAGAAAATGGTAATCGAAACCAAAATGAATTTATGTATAGAGCAAGACATGAAGATAGTTTAAATATTGCAACTTTATTTAAATGTGTAGATCGCTTATTAAATAAAAATGGTAGCTTTTATCTTGTGCATCGTGCATCAAGAATTGATGATATATTACATCAGGGTAAACTTAATAACTTAAAGTGTTGTAATATAACATTTGTATATGATGAAAATAAACAAGATGCTGTCACAGTTTTAACAACTTTTACTAATGGTAGAAGCAAGGATTTAAATATTAGTCCTAATATATTTATAAAAAGATAGTATATTTTAATAGTTTTTCAATTAAAATTACGCACTATACTTTCACTTGAGTCGTGAAAGTATAGTGCGTTTTTTTGTTTGTTTATTTGTAAGATTAAGTTTGACACATTTATTTTTCAATGTTATCATCATAATTAGTTTGATAGTCAAACTAATTATGATGATATAAATAAGGAGAACAAGATGAATAAAAAGGTTAAAAAAATATTAATAGGTTTATTGTGTATTATAGTTTTATTAGTTGCGAGTTTTACTTATGTTTTTAGAAAAGATATAAAGACAATTAACTCAATAACAAAATTAGATGATTATGGCTTGTATTACATGGATTATTACAGTGATTATGGATTAGAAGAATTAATTGCGAATGGTGGTGCAAATAATGATACTGAGATTGTGGAATTTGTAGTGGATAAAATTCTTAAAGGAATTCCATTAAATTTTGAAATACCTGATTTTGGTTGTACGACATTTCAAGTTCAAAATAGTGAAGATGATTTTTTGTTTGCAAGAAATTATGATTTAGCTTATGTTCCAAGTATGATCATTAAAACTGAACCTGAAAATGGTTATGATTCAATTGCAGTAGCAAACATATCAATTATGGGTTATGATCGTGAATTTCAACCTAAAAATTTTATTAGTAGTATAATGAGTTTAGCGACACCTTATACTGTCATGGATGGAATGAATGAAAAAGGATTTTCAATTGCTGTATTAATTGTTAAGGATGAACCTACTAATCAAATTGGCAAAGATATTTCCTTGACAACAACAGCTGCAATAAGATACATGTTAGATAATGCTGCAAGTGTTCAAGAAGCCATTGAGTTGTTTGATACATTTAATATGAAGGCATCTGCCAATACGGCTTATCATTTCCAAATTGCCGACGCTACTGGTGATAGTGCCATTATAGAATATATTGATAATGAGATAAATGTAATTCGTAAAGGTGAAAAGCCTATGGTTTTAACAAACTTTTTTATTAGTGATGAAAAGTATGGGATTGGTAAGGGGCAAGATCGTTATGATATTGTTATAGATAGTTTAAAACAATCAGATGGTGTTATGGAAATGGATGAAGCGATGGACGTATTAAAAGACGCTAGTAAAAATATTGAGTTTGCAGCAACTGATGATGAAATATTTGCAACTCAATGGTCTGCTGTTTATAATAATACAGATTTAACAATGGATATTTGTGTTGGCGGCCAATTTGATAAAGTGTATAGTTTTAATCCATTTTCAAATAAAGAGTAAAGATATAATGTAAAAGTTATAATAAAATATAAAAACATAAGCATTTTTACAAAAATAATTGACTATATCCTCTAGATATGGTATCATCACTATGTTGTAAGCCCCATATTAGGCTACAACCGCTCATAATTAGGACTTAAGTGTTGTATAACCTCCTAAAATGGCGAGTCTATAGTAATATTAATAAGGAGGTGCAGATATGTACGCAATAATCGAAACAGGTGGAAAACAAATTCGCGTTGAAGAAGGTTTAGAAATTTATGTTGAAAAACTAGATGTTGAAGCTGGAGAAACAGTTGTATTTGATAAAGTAGTAGCTTGTTCAATCAAAACTTTAAAAGTTGGAACTCCATACGTTAGTGGAGCAACAGTAACTTGTGAAGTAGTAAAACAGGGTAAAGAGAAAAAAATCACTATTTTCAAATACAAAGCTAAAGACGGTTCAAGTCATCGTAAGCAAGGTCACAGACAACCATATACTAAATTAGTAATTACTAAAATCGAAGGTTAATTTTATTTAACTATGATCTTAGTTAGTATTAAAAGTCATCAACAAAATATTGTTGAGATATGTGTTAGTGGTCATGCCAATTATGATGAAATTGGAAAAGATTTGGTTTGCGCAGGAGTTAGCTGTATCATGTACGGCATAAGTAATACACTTGAAACTCTTTGCAAAGATAAGTATTCAACTGTAGTAAGAAATGATGGTTATTTTAAAATTACAACAAATTGTAATGAAGTAATTACTCAAACAATTTTTAATACAGCAATTATTCAACTAGAAACGATGCATAATTCATATGCACAATATATTAAAGTTAGAAAAATGGAGGTGTAAGCCGTGTTATTGTTAAATATTCAATTATTTGCTTCTAAAAAAGGAGTAGGATCTACTAAAAATGGTCGTGATTCTCATTCAAAACGTTTAGGCGCAAAAAAATCTGATGGGCAATTTGCAACTGGTGGTTCAATTCTTTACCGTCAACGTGGGACTAAGATTCATCCTGGTACTAATGTTGGGCGTGGAGGAGACGATACATTATTCGCTAAGTGCGATGGTACTGTTAAATTTGAACGTCTAGGGAAAGACAAAACTAAAGTTTCTGTTTATCCAGTAGCATAATAATAAAATCCCTTAATTGGGATTTTATTTTGATTTAATAAGGAGGTATAAAGATGTTTGTAGATCGCGTAAAAATTAATCTTAAAGCAGGTAAAGGTGGTAGTGGACTGGTAGCCTTTAGACGTGAAAAATATGTTCCATTAGGTGGTCCAAGTGGTGGAGATGGCGGAAAAGGTGGAGACATCGTTTTTGTTGTAGATACTAATAAATCAACATTACTTGATTTAAGATTTAATAGACTTATTAAATCTGATGAAGGTGGTATTGGTAAAACAAAGAAAATGCATGGAGCTGATGGAGAAGTTGTTACTGTTAAAGTACCACTAGGTACTGTAATTTATGATAATGTATCTGGAGCTATGCTTGCAGATTTAACTAAAATTGATCAAGAAGCAATTATCGCTAAAGGTGGTAGAGGTGGACGTGGTAACTGGCATTTTTCAAGTAGTCGTAATAGTGCTCCTGAATATGCTGAAATGGGTGAACCTGGTGAAAATAGAGAAATTCGTATTGAACTTAAATTATTAGCTGATGTTGGAATTGTAGGATTCCCATCAGTTGGTAAATCAACTTTATTGTCAGTTGTATCTAAGGCAAAGCCTGAAATCGCTGATTATCATTTCACAACAATCGTACCAAATCTTGGTGTTATTCAAGTTAAAGATGGAAGATCATTTGTAATGGCTGACTTACCAGGTCTTATCAAGGGTGCTGCTCAAGGTAAGGGATTAGGTCATCAGTTTTTAAGACATATCGAAAGATGTCGTGTTATCTTACACGTTATCGATATGGGTTCTCATGATGGACGTGATCCTGTAGAGGATTATAAAGTTATTAATGAAGAACTTAGTGAATATCAATTGCGTTTAAAAGAAAGACCACAAATTGTTGTTGCAAATAAAATGGATATTGATGGTGCTGATGCAAATCTTGTAAGATTTAAAGAAGCTTATCCTGATATTGAAGTTTTTGAAACAGTTACAATTATTCAAGAAGGTTTAGATGATGTTCTTTATCGTTTAGCAGATGTTATTGCTGTTACTCCAGAGTTTTTACTTGTGGATGATGCAGAAATTTCTGAAGGTGTATTGTTTAAATTCCTTGATGAAGGTCCAGTTTACGATATTAGTAATCTTGGTAATCATAAGTGGAAAGTAACTGGAGAACGAGTAGATAAACTATTCGATATGACAGACTTTACAAATACACAAAATGTATATCGTTTCGCAAGTATTTTAAAGAAAATGGGAGTCGAAGATTCATTACGTGAAGCTGGATGTACTGAAGGCGATATCGTATCAATCAAAGATTACGCATTTGAATTTGTTGAAAGATAAATATTAATAATTAAAGCTAAGTTTAGATACTTGATATCTAATACTTAGCTTTTTTGACTTTTATGTATTATTAGATTATGTGATATCTATTTAAATGAATAATTTAAATTATTATATAGTAGCGAAGATAAATAAGTGAAATAAATTATTTGTATTAGTTTTTTTGAAAGAATTATGATAATGTATAAGGTGTAAATATACATGAAAGATACATATTTATAATTAAATTAGGAGAATGCATATGATAGAATATATTAAAGGTGAACTAGTAATTATTGGTTTAGATTATATTGTTATAGAAAATAGTGGAATAGGATATCATATAAATTATATTAATAATAGTAAGCTTATATTAAATGAAAGTTATCAAATATTCACATATCAACATATTAGAGAAGATGAAAATACTTTATATGGTTTTTTATCTATTGATGAAAGAGAATTTTTTAAACGATTAATTTCAGTTAAAGGTCTTGGACCAAAAACTGCAATGAATATTTTTAGTGCGATAACATTAGAACAATTAATTAATGCTATTGAAAATAATGATGTTGCTTTATTAAAGAAACTTCCAAAAATTGGTGCAAAAACAGCATCTCAAATTGTATTGGATTTAAAGGGTAAATTAGTTGTGATAGATAACATTAAATCAGTAAGTAATAATAATATTAATGATGCTCTTGAAGCATTAAAATCTTTAGGTTATAAAGCAAGTGAATTAAATAATGTAAGTAATATATTTAAAGAAAATGGTGATTTGCAAGTAGATGAATTGATTAAAATTGGATTAGTTAATTTGAATAAGGCTAGGAGATAAAGATGGAAAGAATAATATCACAAGAATTTAATGAATTAGATGAAGAAGAAACACTAAGACCTGATCGTTTATCTGATTATATTGGTCAAGATGATCTAAAAGAAAACTTAAAGGTCTTTATTGAAGCTGCAAAATACCGTAATGAAACATTGGATCATACTTTATTATATGGTCCTCCAGGTCTTGGTAAGACAACATTAGCTCACATTATTGCGAAAGAAATGAATACTAATATTCGTTTTTGTAGTGGACCAGCGATTGAAAGAAGTGGTGATTTAGCAGCTATACTATCATCGTTACAACAAGGTGAAGTTTTGTTTATTGATGAAATTCATCGTTTGCCAAAAGTTGTAGAAGAAATCTTATATTCTGCAATGGAAGATTTTTGTTTAGATATAGTTGTTGGCAAAGATGCAAGTGTTAGGTCAATAAGAATTGATTTACCACCATTTACTCTTGTGGGTGCAACAACAAGAGCGGGTGCGCTTAGTGCTCCTTTACGTGATCGTTTTGGCATTGTTTCAAAATTAGAATATTACAATGAATCGCAATTATCAGCAATTGTGAATCGTACATCACGAGTTATGGATATGGCTATAGATGCTGATGCATGTTTAGAGGTTGCGAAAAGATCAAGAGGAACTCCAAGAATTGCGAATAGATTATTTAGGAGGATTCGAGATTTTGCGCAAGTATTACAATATTCAACTATTACACAAAAAATTTGTGATGATTCATTAAATCGTTTAAAGGTCGATTTTAAAGGATTAGACGATGTAGATATTCGATATTTAAAAGGTGTTATAGAACGCTTTAACGGTGGTCCTGTAGGCTTAGAAGCGCTAGCTAGTGCAATAAGTGAAGAATCAATGACGCTTGAAGATGTATATGAACCTTATTTGATAAAAATAGGATTTATTAATCGCACAATGCGTGGTAGAGTTGCAACTAAAATGGCATATGATCATTTGAATTTGCCGTTTATCGAAAATTAAAAAAGAAATTTATGTTGTTTTTTGTATATTATTTCATTATTGGTTAATGATATAAGTGTAAGGAGAAATGACAATGAAAAAAATATTAGTATTATTAATGTCTTTAGTTTTAGTAGGGTGTAGTTGTTCGACAGATACAACAACAGATCCTACACCATCACCATCAACTTCGCCATCTACATCACCATCAACTTCGCCAACAACTAGCGAAAATCCTGAAGGTGTGGTTAATACCACAAATGGTAAGGACTACATTGATTATCTTTCAAAAGAGTATACATTATCAAATCCAAAAGAGGTAGGCGATGAAAGTACAAATGCTTTAGAAGCCTATATGTTTGGGATGAATAACAATGATTATTATTTAGTTAACTTAGATAAGTCTGATGATAAAGTTAGTTCTTGGTTAGATGATGCTCATTCAAATGGTTATGTTAATGTTATGGTGGATGGTAAGACTCAAAAAATGTATGCAATTGTTAACGGTAACTTTTTAATGTTATATGAAGATAAAGATTTAGATAGTGATTTTAGTGATTATTACAATAAATTTGATTTAAATTAAAAGAGTCTATGACTCTTTTTTTTATGTTATAATGAATAGGCTGAATGGAGATTATATAATACATATGAATAATGATTATAAAAGAATTGTCGTTAAAGTTGGTACAACAACATTAACACATGATAATGGTAAATTAAATTTAAAGAAAATAGATCAATTAGCTCTAATATTAAGTGATATTAAAAATAGTGGAAAAGACGTTATATTAGTTACATCAGGAGCAATTGCTGCAGGTCTTACAAAACTTGGTATGACAACAAAACCTGATTGTGTAAAATCAAAACAAGCAGTAGCTTCAGTTGGTCAATGTGATTTGATGTTTATATATGATAAATTTTTTAGTGAATACGGCCAAACAGTTGCTCAACTTTTAATTACTAAGAGTGTACTTAATGAACCAACTTTAAAAGCAAATGTTCTTAATACATTTGAACAACTTTTAGATTATGGGGTAATTCCAATTGTTAATGAAAACGATAGTATTGCAATAGAAGAAATTGTATTTGGAGATAATGATACACTTTCAGCTGTTACTAGTTGTTTAGTTAATGCAGATTTATTAATTTTATTGAGTGATATTGATGGGCTTTATAATGAAAATCCTAAAAAAAATCCTCAAGCCAAATTAATTAGTCTAGTTAGTAGTATTGACGAAAATATATTAGCGATGGCGAGTGATAGTTGTTCTAAATTTGGAACAGGTGGAATGATTACAAAACTTAGCGCTGCGCAAATTGTTATGAAAAAAGGTATTGATATGGTAATTTGTAATGGAAGTAATGTTAAGTCTATTTATGATATTTTAGATGGAGTGCAGGTTGGGACATTATTTAAGGGGGCACAAGAAAATGCGTAAACTATGTTTAAAAACAAAAGAAACAAAAAATATTTGTCAAAATATTTCAAATAAATTACGTAATGAAGTTTTAGTTTATTTATCAAATGAATTATTAAATAATATAGATAATATAATTATAGAAAACACAAAAGATGTAATACTTGCGAAAGAAAATAATAAAAATATTCAATTTTGTGATCGTTTAATGCTTAATGAATTAAGAATTAAACAAATTGCTGATAGTTTAATTGAGTTGACAACACTAACTTCAAACATAAATAAAGTAATTGATACAAGTTATCATTCAAAAGGGTTTAGTATCAATAAAGTAAGTGTTCCAATAGGGGTTATTGCAATTATTTATGAAGCTCGTCCTAATGTTACAATTGATTCTTTTGCACTATGTTTTAAAAGTGGTAACAGTGTTGTTTTAAAAGGGTCAAAAGATTGTTTGAATACAAATATTTATTTAGTTTCATTAATTCAAAAAGTATTAAATACTCATGATTTAAGTATTGATATAATTAATTTAATTACTGATTGTAGTAGAGTGAAAACACTAGAGTTAATGAAAATGAATGATGTTATTGATTGTTTAATACCAAGAGGAAGTGCTGCTTTAATTAAAAACTGTACTGACAATGCAACTGTACCTATAATTGAAACAGGTAGTGGAAATTGTCATGTATATGTTGATAGTGAATGTGATTTTGAAATGGCATTAAATATTATAGAAAATTCAAAAACGTCAAGAGTATCTGTTTGTAATGCTTGTGAAAGTGTTTTACTTCATCAAGATATTGTAGATAAATTTATGCCACAATTGTATGAAAGATTAAGTTTAAAAGATGTGAGTGTCTATGGTTGTGAAAAGTGCTGTGTCTATACAAATGAAAGATGTGCAACTAATGACGATTATGGGTTAGAATATTTAGATTATGCAATAAGTGTAAAAGTCGTTAAAAATGTAGTTGAAGCAGTCAAACATATTAATCAATATTCTACTCATCATTCAGAAACAATTGTTACAAGTAGTCAAGAAAATGCGAATGTGTTTTTAACTAATGTTGATTCAGCATGTGTTTATCATAACGTATCTACAAGATTTAGTGATGGCTTTGAGTTTGGCTTTAAGGCTGAAATTGGAATAAGCACACAAAAATTACACGCAAGAGGACCAATGGGCTTAGAGGCATTAATGAGTTATAAATATATTATTTGTGGTGATGGACAAATTAGATAATAATAAATAAGAAAAGGAGTTAGTTATGATGAAAAGCAGTGATGATGATTTAAAAAAGCGCGGCAAGATAACATCTGATCTGTCAGCTAATAATTCTCATTTGACTGTTGATGATTTGTATTCTATGCTTGATTCAAAAGTTGCAGTTGATAGAAGTATAGCTATTTTATTGTTAGATGATAAAATAGCAAATAATAATATTGAGTTAGTAAAAATCTTATTAAAAACGCTACAAAAGGAAAAATGTTTATACACTAAATTATATATTTGTGATATTTTAATGCAAGGTAATAAAGATGTCGCTTTAGAAATGATTAAATATCTTGGAATAATTGGTAGTAATCAATATCATATATTACCTGATAAAGTATCAATGAAAAAAAGCTATCCTTTACCTCGTGATATTATTGCTAGATGTTTAGGGAAAATGAATGTCGATATTTTGCCAGTGCTTTTTGAAGTATTGGAAAGTAATAATGAAAAACAGATAGCAGAGGTTATTGATGCAATAGGTTTTATGTTATTTTATAATCATAATGATGCAAGTCTAAATTATTTTAATCAAATAATAGAAATAATAAATAACTATAGTGATAATCATATAATTATATATAAATGTTTAATCTGTTTATCTTCATTTAAAACTAATCAGTGCCAAACTTATTTGCAACAATATATTGATAGGGGCGGTGTGCAAATTTTAGTTGCTGAAGCAAAACGATCAAGACAATTAAGTGTTACTTATAAATAACTTTAATGACGTACTGTTATGTAAAGTTTTTTATTTTTAATAAAGCATATCTACAATAAATAAGCTTGTTAATAAATATGCTATAATATTATTAAAGTTGAGGTATAGTATGAATAGAGTGGAAACTGTAAAGAATTATGTAGATTGTATACTTGATAAAATTAGTGATAGTAATCAAAAAAGTGTATCTTACTCTCATTTAAATGGCGTTTCTTTAACTTGTACACTTATTGCTTTAAAACGTAATCAAAATGTTGAACTAGCTTGTATTGCAGGTATGTTACATGATATATATACATTTGCAAATAATGATTCATATGATCACGCTCACAAAGGTGCTATTTTAGCTAATTCTATTTTGCAATCGTTAAAAGTATTTAGTGATAATGAAATTGAAATTATTTGTTTAGCGATTCATAATCATAGTAGTAAAAATATTGTGGATGATAGTTTTTGTGAAGTTTTAAAAGATGGAGATGTTTTGCAACATGCTTTATATAATCCTTTAGTAAATATAGCTTTAGAAGAACAAAATAGGTATGATTTATTAAAAATTGAATTTGGGATTAATTAAGATATTATTTTATCAATATAAAATAATACATCTATAAAGAAATAGGAGATTATTATGAACTTAGACCTAAAAAAAATGATATGGACAAGAAAACCGAATAATTATTATATAACAGAAAATAAAATTGAAGTAATAACTGATCCTCATACTGATTTATGGCAAAGAACATACTATCATTTTAGAAATGATAATGCACCTATATTACAAATGGAAACTAAAGAACAATATTTTTCTTTTTTAGTAAAAACACAATTTAATAGCAAAAGTCGTTTTGATCAATGTGGTGTTGTAATGTATTTAGATGGTGAAAACTGGCTTAAAGGTTCGATTGAATTTGAAAATGATCAATATCAACACTTAGGTAGCGTTGTTACAAATAATGGCTACTCAGATTGGGCTACTACTGAAATACCGTTTGATATAAAATCAATGTGGTATCGACTTAGTCGTAGAAAACAAGACTTCTGTATTGAGTGTTCAACTGATGGGGTAATATTTAAACAAATGAGAATTTGTCATATGGATAATGCATTAGATAAAATTCAGTTTGGTGTATATGCTTGTAGTCCTGAAGACTCTACATTCACTGCTGTATTTACAAACCTTGAAATAAATGAATGCACATGGTTAGCGCATGATGGTCAACAAGCGGATAATATTTAATATTAGTGGCTTAGCTTTTAAATAAAACTTACGCAAAATAAGAGGTTAAGAATATTATTTTTATACAAGTATCAAATTATTATCTTTGAATTTAAGACATTCAACTAATTTAATAATTACCTAAAAGAATATAAAAACTTACAGATACAAAAGATTTTTTAAAAATAAAAAAACTTACAATTAAATTATGTAAGTTTTTTTCTATGATTTATAATTAATAATCAAAAATTTTTGTGGATATCATTAAATATTATATCTAATTATGTTTGGCTTATTTTTAAGATTTTTGAATGCTCTAATTAACATGGGACAAAAAAAGCAAAGGACACATAAAATATATAATGAAGTATATATAATAGCCAAAAACATCATTATGGGCATTCCTGTACTAAATAATTCTAAAGGAGTGCCAACTCCTCCGTTAAAATAACAATAATCAAAGCCGAAAAATTTATTGACATAATAGCATGGTACTAAAAGTATTAAGACTGGAATATAGAATAGGGCTAAATCTAATGATTTTGGCTTATAATAACCAGTGCGCCACATGACTGTAGGGACCATAATCATTAATACATGATATAAAAGGCTTCTAAGTGGAACAAAACTAAAGAAGGTAAATTGATTTAGGTATACATTAAATACGATTCCTAAAATACCAGTTATTATTCCAATTGTACAAACACAACTTGTGGCAATTCGATTTGTTAGTTTATCTTTTTTTGTGAAGGCTATAATTGGCATCAATATCCAAAATAATGAGCATAAATATAAAGGTAGTGTTGTAGCGAAAGATATATTTGCTGTATGACGTAATTCCCATATCCAATACATTGGATCAAATGTCATTGATAATAAAGCTGTAACTTTTAAAAATGTTCCTATATGCTGGGGTAAACTCTTCATTTTTGAAGAAATTAACCAGATGAAAATAACTGTTGTTGTCATAAATGCTATATGTAAAAAGCCATACATTCCTTGTATTGGTATCATAATTTTCCTCAATTTCTATTTTGTAACCAATATGGAAATGATTGGTTATTACTTATCTTAAACAAATAATTTTACTATTTATTTTATTATTTTATCAAATAGTGCAACTTTAGTCAAATTTTGTCGAAAACAACAAATTATAAATTTTAAAGAGTAGAAAATAAAATATTGATTTCATAATATAATAGATTATAAATAAAAATATTTAACTTAATTTATAAGTGATATATTGAGAAATATTATTAAAAAAACTTAAATTATTTATTATTGTTTATCTATTAGCTAATTGTTCAACATTTAAATATATAGTTTTATCTTTATTTATGAATTATACGTGTTATAATAACTTCTTATTTGATTATGTTTTATTAAATTTAATCATTTTGAAAGGTATTATATATATGAAAAAAACAATTGATCTACAAGTAATTAAAAAACGAGCTGAAAAGTATTATCGTGATGGCGATTTTTTCTGTTCTGAAGCAGTTGTGAAAACAATAAAAGAAGAGTTTAATCTTGATGCTGATGATACAATGATTAAAGCGGCATCAGGGTTTCCATGCGGTATTGGAGGTATGGGTTGTACTTGTGGTGCAATAACAGGTGGGGTCATGTCTATTGGGATGATATTTGGTCGAAGTTTACCTAAAGATCCAAGTGTTAATACAGCTATGGAGTTAAGTGGTGAGCTTTATAAATCATTTATAAAAAGTCACAAAACATCATGTTGCAAAGCTTTAACTGCAAAAATGGAGTTAGGTAGCCAAACACATCTTAATCAATGTATTGATATTACAGGTGATGTGGCATATGAAACAGCACGTATTATAGCTGAAAAATTAGATTTAAATATTAACTATTAATTAGAAATAGAAGCAATACAATCATAGGTATAATATTATTTGAAATTGTATTGCGACATTATTACTATTATATTTAATGATTATTTTAATAAATTGTGTTTTATTAGATGTTTTTAGACAAATATAATATCTAATATGATTATTATGATTGACACTTTTTAAAAATAGTTTAAAATAATAGGTAGATACATTGATCAAGACAACATTAATATTATTTGATTAAGAGAGAATTGTGATTTGCTGCAAACAATTTGATGATAATATTGATTACTACTTGTAAGTAGCATATAGGAAATGATATGCCGGTTAATATCCGTTATTATTTAAGTTGTAATTCACATTACATAAAATTAGGTGGTACCGCGTATTATACGTCCTTTATGGGACTTTTTTTATTTTAAGGAGAGAAAATATGATAAATATTAAAGAAGATGAAAGATTAAATTTAGTTAATCACAGTTGTGCTCATTTAATGGCACAAGCAATTAAGCATTTATATCCACAAGCAAAATTTTGGGTTGGACCTGTAATAAGTGAAGGTTTTTACTATGATATTGACTTAGATGGTGGTGCAATTAAAGAAGAAGATTTACCTAAGATTGAAAAAGAAATGAAAAAGATTTCAAAAGATGGGAAAAGAATTAGTCGTAAAGAATTAACTAAAGTGGAAGCTTTAGAAATGTTTAATGATGATATGTATAAATTAGATTTAATTAATAATCTTGGTGATGATGAAATTATTACATGTTATGCACAAGGGGATTTTACAGATCTTTGTCGTGGACCTCATGTTGAAACTGTAAAGGTCTTAAAGCATTATAAACTTTTAAAAGTTTCTGGAGCATATTGGAAGGCTGATTCAAGCAATAAAATGTTACAAAGAGTTTATGGAGTTTGTTTTGATACTCAAGAAGATTTAGATAATCATTTATACTTGATCGAAGAAGCTAAAAAAAGAGATCATAAAAAACTTGGGCGTGAATTAGGATTATTTATGATGTCTGAATATGCACCAGGTTCACCATTTTTCTTACCTAATGGTATGATAGTACGTAATATACTTGAAAATTATTGGTATGAGCAACACACTAAAGAGGGGTATGAATTTATTAAAACTCCTGTTATGTTATCAAAAGAATTATGGGAAACTTCAGGGCATTGGCAAAACTATAAAGAAAACATGTATATTTCACAAGTTGATGATCGTGAATTTGCAATTAAGCCAATGAATTGTCCTGGTGGAATGCTTGTTTATAAAAATGGATTTCATTCATATAAAGACTTACCAATTAGATGTGGTGAATTAGGTCTTGTTCATCGTCATGAAGCAAGTGGTGCCCTTAATGGATTATTTAGAGTAAGATCATTTACTCAAGATGATGCACATATTTTTATGCGTGAAGATCAAATTGAATCAGAAGTAGTAAGATTAATTGAATTTATTGGTCGTGTTTATTCAGTCTTTAATTTGACTTATAATATTGAATTAAGTACAAGACCCGAAGATAAATATATTGGCGATATTGCGACATGGAATCATGCAGAAAAAGCTTTAGAAAATGCATGTCATGCAGCTGGTAAGACTTGTAAGATCAACCCTGGTGATGGAGCATTTTATGGTCCAAAACTTGACTTTCAACTTACAGATTCTTTAGGAAGAGTTTGGCAATGTGGTACAATTCAATTAGATATGAATTTACCTGAAAGATTTGATTTAAACTATGTAGATTCTGATGGAAGCAAAAAACGTCCAGTTATGTTACACCGTGTTATTTTTGGTTCTGTTGAAAGATTTATTGGAATTTTAATCGAACATTATGCAGGTGCATTCCCATTGTGGTTAGCTCCTCAGCAAATTTGTGTAGTTCCTGTACATCATGAACTTCACTTAGATTATGCTACTAAAATCAATGAATTATGTAATAATAACGGATTTAGAAGCAAAGTAGATGCAAGAAATGAAAAATTAGGTTATCGTATACGTGAGGCACAAACTCATAAGATACCTGTTCAAATTGTTATTGGTGATGGAGAAGTAGAAAATAATACTGTTACTATTAGACGTTTTGGAAAAACAGAATCAATTACAGTAAGTGTAGACGAGTTTATTTCAATGATGTCTCTAGAAATTGAGAATAAATCTTAATGAAAAAAATTTTAATGGTTTTACTAGCTTCACTTTTACTTACGGGATGTTCAACAAAAAAACCTGAAGTAAATACTTTAAAAGTACTAGTACCAGCGGGGGCAACAACAATCGGATTTTTAGACTTGTTTGAAGATGAAAATGTCATTATTGATGTTGTAGATGGTAGTGATGTATTGGCGGCATCATTTGCGAAAAGTGATTATGATATAATTGTAGCTCCTGTCAATTTAGGAAGTAAGCTTGCAATTAATGAGCAAACTGATTTTAAATTAGCTGGTGTTTTATCTTGGGGTAATTTATTTATCTTAACAAATGATAAAGAATCTTTAAATGATTCTAATCAAAACATTGCATTATTTGGCGAAAAAACAGTTCCTGATTTAGTGTATAATGAAGTTAATGATATTTTAAATATCGCTAATGAGGTAGTTTATTATCCATCTGTTGCGGAAGCACAAGCTGCTTTATTATCAGGTAAGGTACAATCTGCTCTAATTGCACAACCTGCTGCAAGTGCTACAGTTGCAAAGGGAAAAGACTTAGGATTAGATTTAAGCATTGTATTTGATTTGCAAGACGCTTGGAATCAAAAACATAATAACAACGGTTACCCTCAGGCAGCAATATTTGTAAACGGAAAAACTTATGAAAATAAACAGCTTGAAATTGATAGCGTAATTGATACTATTACAAATTCATTAAATTATTATAATGATTCAGCTAATAGTGAAAGCTTTATTGCTAAGATGGATAGTTTTAGTGATCTTCATTTAGGTTTACCTAATTCTAATCTTGTTGCAAAAAATATTGATGGGTTAAATCTTGAATATAAAGATGCTTCTTCAGTTTATGAAGAAATAAGTATATTCTTACAATTATTTAATATTGAAATGTCTCAAGATATAATTTTAAAATAGTAATTTAATAAAAGCAAATCTTATGATTTGCTTTTATGTTATAATGATAAAGAGGTATAATTAATGAAAAAAGAACACTTAATAACAACAATAGGTATTATAATTTTATGGTTGTTTTTAGCTATACAAATTAATAATGATATTATACTTCCTAACCCAATAAATGTGTTTCAAGTTATGACTGATTTATTTTTTAGTAGCTATTTTTATATGGCAATAATTTTTACTGTGAAAAGGGTGATGATTGGTTTATTTTTTTCACTTTCATTAAGCATTATGATTGCTTGTTTTAGTAGTATTTCTAATAAATTTAAAAGACTATTTGAACCGGTTAATATTATGGCTAAAACAATACCAAATATTTCTTATATAATCATTATTTTAATTTGGTTTGGTTCTGAAATAAGCGTATCTATCGTTACTTTTTTAATATTATTTCCAATGTTTTATTCACATCTTTTATTATCTTTAAATAAAATTAATAATCAAACTAAAAAATTATTAACAGTTTATAAAATATCGAATAAAGAAAAACTTATGAAAATTTATTTACCTATGATATTACCAGATATTATTAATGAATTAAAACTTGGTTTTTCATTAGGTTTTAAAGTTAGTATAATGGCTGAAATACTTGGGCAAGTTAAATTTGGCTTAGGGAAACTGTTATATATTGCGAAAATAGATTTGGATATGAGTATGATTTTTGCACTAACTATTTATATTATCGTTATAAGTGTAGTAATTGAGCGGTTATTTACGTTGATTTATGCTTATATCAAAAGATAAAAAATTAATAAGTTGTTTTGCTTTTACAAAGACCTAAAAGTTTGATAAAATATATGAGTTGAAGGAGAATTATAAATGAACTATGAAAAATTAGAATCACATGCATTAAATATGCGTAGAAACATTGTTTCAATGGTTGCAAGAGCAAAGTCTGGTCATCCAGGAGGTTCACTTAGTGCTGTAGAGATAATGGTTGATATTTATTTTAATCAAATGAATATTGATGCTAGTAATGTATTGGATAAAAGTCGTGATAAATTTGTATTATCTAAGGGTCATGCATCACCTGTATTATATGCAGTGCTTGCTGAAAAAGGTTTGATTACACAAGAAGATTTATTAACTTTTAGATTTATTGATTCTAAAATACAAGGTCATCCAAATATGAATTATGTTGATGGAATCGATATGTCAACAGGTTCTTTAGGACAAGGATTATCAGCAGCTGTTGGTATGTCACTTGCTAATAAAATTGATAATAATGATTTTAAAACTTTTGTTTTAATTGGTGATGGTGAATCACAAGAGGGACAAATTTGGGAAGCTGCAATGGCTGCAAGTCATTATAAATTAAATAATTTATGTGCTGTTTTAGATTTTAATGGTTTACAAATTGATGGGGACATTACAAAAGTAATGAATCCAACACCATTCGACACTAAGTTTGAAGCTTTTGGTTGGAATGTTATTGAACTTGTAGACTCATATGATTTTAAACAAATTGATGAAGCTTTTAATCAAGCAAAACTTTGTTTGGATAAACCGTCAATTATTATTGCTCATACTGTTAAAGGTAAGGGTATATCATTCATGGAAAATAATGCTGCATGGCATGGTTCTGCACCAAATAATGAACAATTAGAAATTGCGTTAAGTGAACTTGGAGGTAATAAGTAATGAGTAAAATAGCTACAAGAGAAGCCTACGGGTCAACACTTGCAAAATTAATTGTAGAAAATGAAAGAGTAGTAGTATTAGATGCTGACTTAACTAAATCAACTAAAACTGCTGATGCTCAAAAAGCATGCCCTTCAAGACATTTTAATATGGGAATTGCAGAAGGAAATATGATGACAGTAGCTGCAGGTCTTGCAACATGTAATAAAATTGTTTTTGCTTCAAGTTTTGCTATGTTTGCTACAGGTAGAGCTTTTGAACAAATTCGTAATTCAATTGGATATCCTCATTTAAATGTAAAAATTTGTGGAACACATGCAGGAATTACTGTTGGTGAAGATGGTGCATCTCATCAAACTATTGAAGATATTTCACTAATGCGTGGAATACCTGGAATGGTAGTAATCCAACCATGTGACGCTTATGAGACACAACAAGTTATAAATGCTGTTGCAAAATATAATGGTCCATGTTATGTCCGACTTGGAAGAAGTGCTGTTGATAGTGTTTATGAAAAAGATTATCAATTCGAAATTGGTAAAGCTAGTATCTTAAAACAAGGTAGTAAAGTTGCAATTATTGCTACAGGTTTAATGGTTCAAGAAGTTTTAAATGCAGTTAGTGAATTAGAAAAATTAAATATTCACCCTACAATTGTAAATATGAGTACAATTAAACCATTAGATGAAAAATGTGTTATCAAACTTGCACAAGAGCATGATGTAATAATCACTTGTGAAGAACATAGTATTATTGGTGGTTTAGGAAGTGCTGTATGTGAAGTTACTGCAACTAATCATCCAATTAAAGTTGTAAGAGTTGGTCAAAAAGATGTATTTGGTGAAAGTGGTAAACCAAATGAGTTATTACATAAGTATGAAATGGATACACAAGCAATTATTAAAGCTGTAAAAGAAAACGTATAATTTTAAAAACTATTATGATTGTTATTCAATTATAATAGTTTTTTTATTAATAAATCTAATAATTAAAAAGACAAACTCTAATTAGTTTGTCTTTTTATGAATAAATTTTAAAGTTTGTATTTCTTTAATTATTTTAGTAAATTAATTACATGATTAATAATTTCATCACTATTAATATCAATAGCTTTTTCATCTAAACGAGCTTTAAATTCAACAATTGAATCAACAGCTTTTTTACCGACAGTAATACGATAAGGGACACCAATTAATTCCATGTCTTTAAATTTAACACCTACACGTTCATCACGATCATCTAATACAACATCGATATTTAGTGCTTTTAATTCATTATATAGACTATTCGCAAGATTTACTTGCGCTTCATCTTTAAGTGATATAAGCACGATACATACAGTATAAGGGGCAACGTTGAATGGCCAGTTTATTCCGTTATCATCATTGTTTTGTTCAACTATGGCAGCCATACAGCGTCCAGAACCAATTCCATAAGACCCCATCCAAACATCATTTAATTTATTGTTGCTATCAGCATATTCTAAATTCATAGCTTTTGAATATTTTGTACCAAGTTTAAATGTATTACCAATTTCAATTCCGTGTTTGAAATAAATATTACCGCCACAAACAGGACATATATCATGCTCTTGAATATTTCTTATATCAGCAATTTTATCTGCTTTAAAATCTTGTTTACATACATCTACATAATGATAATCATTTTGGTTTGCACCAGTTATAAAATAATTATGATTTAAAATTTCTTCATCCATAACTAATTCACATTTAATACCAATAGGTCCTGCAAACCCAACTTTAGCACTTGTAACACGCTCTACTGTTTCATTATCGGCTAAAATAACTTCGTTTGCACCATATAATTTACGTAATTTAGTTTCATTAATTTCACGATTTCCCATTACCATACAAGCAACAGCAACACCATCTACAAGATAAATAATTGTTTTGATAAATCTGTTTTTATCTTGATTTAAAAAGGCGCATACTTCATCAATAGTTTTAGCCATTGGTGTATGAACTAATTGTTTCTCTTTTAATTCTAATGTATTACAAATTTCACTATTAACACAATTAGCAACTTCAAGATTAGATGCATAATCACATTTATCACATAAAACTAAAATATCTTCACCAATATCTGTTACTGCTTGAAATTCTTCAGATAATAATCCACCCATAACACCAGTATCAGCTGTTACAATTTTATAATCTAGACCCATTTTATCGAAAGATTTAATATAGGCATTAAACATTTTTTTATAGGCTACATCTAGTGCAACTTCATCAGTATCAAAACTGTAAGAATCCTTCATAGTAAATTCTCTTACACGAATTAAACCATATCTTGGACGTGGTTCATCTCTAAATTTTGTTTGAAATTGATATAATGAAAAAGGCATATCTTTATAAGATCTGATTTTCATACTTGCAGCTGCTGCAAACAATTCCTCATGTGTTGGACCTAAAACATAGTTTTTATCAAAACGATCTTTTAAAGAAAACATACTTGCACCAAAATTTGCACGTCTTCCTGATTGAATATATACATCTTCAGGAATTAGTGATGGCATACTTACTTCTTGTGAATCTATGGCATTCATTTCAGCTCTAATGATATTTTCAATTTTAGTTTTAACTTTAAAACCTAAAGGCAACATCATATATACTCCAGCTGAATTTTTCTTAACAAATCCTGCTCTTACTAATAAATTACCACTTTGTGAATCCTCATCTTTTACATTTTCGCGTAATGTAAAGAAAAAACTGTTTTTTAATTTCATATTGATCTCCTTATAACTTATAAATTATACCATAAACTAAAATAATTTAATAATAAATCATAAATATTTGTAATTTTCATATATTATAATGAGGTGATATAAATGCTTTTGAATAATGCATATTGCAACCATGAGTTTTTAGTTAAAGATTATCCTAAAAAATATTCCTTTTTAAGAAATTATGGAATTATAGTAAATCAAAGTATATATTTTATAAATCGTAGTATTTTTAGTGATTATTACATAATTCAAGTAGACAATAAATTATTGGCCATACCATTTCATATAAGTAAGGAAATAGAATTATATGATTAAAAATATAGCGTTTGTCGGTTGTCCAAATGTTGGGAAAAGTACAATTATTAACCATTTATGTAAGACTTATTTAGCAGTTGGCAACTATAATGGTGTTACTACTGGCTTTAATTATAGTTATTTCACATATAATGACATTGAATATCAAGTAACTGATTTACCAGGTATTTTTGACTTGGATAATCCAATTGCAGAAGAAATAACAACATTTGATTATTTGATGAATCAACATATTGATATTATAGTAAATGTTGTTAATAGTTGTGATTTAATCGCTAATTTAAGACTAAGTATTAAACTTAAAGAATTACAAATACCAATGATCATTCTACTTAATTTTGATCATGATAGAATAGAGAATGGTATTGTTATCAACCAAAAGATGTTAACTAAAAGATTAAGTGTTCCTATTGTTAACTGTGAAAATTTTTCAAAAAGAAATATTCGTCAAATTAAACAGGCTATATATTTATACTCATTTAAACAAGTTAATTACTTTCCAATGTTTAATCCACAAGCTGATTATATTTTTAAATCATTTGCTGAATCGAATAATGATGTTCTTAAAGATAACATTATTAATTTTAAATATCGATATAATGAATTATATCTTGAAGAATATGATAACTTGATTATAAATTTAAATAAATATGTAAGTAAAACTAATAATAAAAAACTTAAACAAACAAATATGATTGATGCGCATTTATTATATAAACCATATAGTCTTGTTATTATGTTGTCTTTTATTATAGTGGCATTTATCTTTGTAATTAAGATTAACGATGTTGTTGTAAAGATTAATACTTTTATTTTAGATCTTTTAAATTATTTAGTTAATATCTTAATTGCAGATATACCAAATTTTTTTAATGATTATATTAATGATGTTATTTTAACGTGTATCGAATCATTAGTAAATTTTATTCCTTTATTTACTTTGTTATATTTGGTTATTATTTTAATTGAAGAATCAGGTTATATGGCAAGGATAAATATTTTGCTTGATAAAATTGCTCGATTATTTCATTTAAGTGGTAGAATGATGATATCCTTATTTAGTTCTTTTGGTTGTAATGTTGTTGCAATTAAATCACTTGATGCAATTAGTGATAATAAACTTAAAAGAAAATCAGCGTTGCTTATTCCGTTTTGTAGTTGTAGTGCAAGACTTCCAATTTATATATTTTTTATCAATTATTTCTTTAAAGACTGCGATTTATTAATAATTATATTTATTTATGGAATAGGTGTTTTAGTAGTTTTTATTTTAAGTATTATATTTTCCTATTTTGATGATTATAAAATTGCGGATGAAAGGGTATATGAATTATCATTATATCGTATGCCTAAATATCGTAATGTTATTAATCGTATAAGATTTGAAATTATTGGTTTATTTATGAAAATAGTTAAAATTATCTTTATTGTTATGACTTTATATTTTATATTGTTGCAGGTTAAAGTAAATGATGTGGCTTTGCTTGTTCACATTAGTAAACTAATTAGTATTATATTTATACCATTAGGATTTGGTGAAAATTGGATTTATACTGCATCAATTATACCAGGAATTTTTGCGAAGGAATCAGTAATTATAAGTATGGATATGTTACTTAGTACACAAAATGTAGCTCTAATTGATTCTAAAATTATTAACCTTATTTATATGGTATTTACAAGTTTAATGACACCATGCATCTTTACTTTATTTGTAATAAAAGAAAAATATGGTTTGAAATTAATGATCAAATCAATAATAATATCTGCAATTGTTCCTTATGTTATTTGTTTTGTGCTATATAATCTTTTACTTATATTATAGTAAAATATAAAAATGAAATTTATTAAAAAGATCAAAATTATAACATATAATATCCAGTATTGTATGTTATATTTTATTGATCTTTTTTTCTAAATCTTTAAGAAAAAATATGGTTGATATTAATACAAATATTTCAAGTACACTTGTAACAAATCCAAATAACAACAATAATATAAAAGATGAAATTACTATTAATTTTAAATTGAACATTGATTTTTTGAATTGCTTTGAATTAGTTTTAATTAATTGTGATACAAATAAATATATACTTGATAGTAAAATGAAAGGAGATATAAATGCAAAAAATTCATGTAATGATGATGTTTTTGGCATAATATCTGGTAAATAAGGGATAAGTGTTGCACTAATAAATAGAAAGCATGCGCTATATAATAAGATAATTGCTTTTTTATCATGAAAATTAGCTTTTTTAAATAAATCATTAATAAATATCATTAAAAATATCCCTGTAATTGCGCCCCATAATATAAATGAGATACGCATATTAAAATAATTTCCAACTATAGATAAATTATATTCAAAGATTGATGCATTCAAAGCTAGTGAAATTGTATATATAGGAACTAAGATCATTGCAAATTTAATAAAATTCTTTTTTATTTTCATAATACCTCCATAAAAGTTTAATCATGTATTTATTTTTTGTGTTAAAGCTAATATTATACATAATATTAAATTTAAATCAACTAAATGTATTTTTGTGATTTTCATGTTTTTCAATGAATATTTTCAAAAAAGAAAACTTTTTATACACTTT
>CAMQTJ010000028.1 GCA_947037125.1 uncultured Holdemania sp. | reverse complement strand
AGTCATCTTTAGCTGATTGTCTAGGAACATATATTTTTCCGTGGTGTGATGAAACTTCTAACGAGTCGAATTATTCAGAGGATACTATTCAAAAAATCGTTGATGATATTTGTAATGCTTTATCATAGATTAAAATTAATTAAAACATTTAAACTTAAGGACTCTAAGTCCTTTTATGTTATTGAAATATTATTATGTTTTTAGGCACTTAAACTAAAAAAAGCTACAGTTAATCCCAATTGATTGAATGTAATAAATTAAATATAGATTAATAATTTTAAATGGTTAATCAATAGTAGACTTATGTTAAATATGAAATTTTAAAAAAGATCATACAATTATAATTGTCATTACAATACTTGTTTTAATTACTGTTGATGGTTATTGCTTAGTGAACCATGGTATAACAATAAATATTGTAATAAGCAGTGTTTGGTTATTGATAATTCAAATATATTCATTAATGAAACTACATTACTTAATACACCATATCGAAGTGTTGTTGATGAATTTGTGATTTATAGTGGTAAAATATTGGGAGAATATGTACAAATTAATTATGCAAATATTGAAATTGATGGTAAGTCTTTTAAAGTTTGTAGTTCATTAGAAACTATTGATTAAAGTATTTTGTTTTTGATAAAATATGATAAAAAAGTGTAAATCAATTTGATTTACACTTTTACTTTATATGTGATAATAATTTTATTATTTAATTCCTTTACTGCCCTTTGCACTATTACTATTAAAATTAGCTAAGATATTTGAATCAAATGAAGTAATCATTTTTTCATTTCTACGGTATCTATCAATCGCTAACTTGATTAACTTATCCATTAATTGTGTAAATGTTAAGTTACTTTCTTTCCATAAATAAAATGATAGTGAACCTGGAATTGTATTTATTTCATTTACATAAACAAGATTATTATCGTTATCTATCATAAAGTCAATTCTACATACACCACTTGCTGATAACACTTTAAATGTATCACAAGCCATAGACTGAATACTTTTTGTTAGATCATCACTAAGAGGTGCTGGTACAATTCTTGATGCACTTGCCATGCCACTTGTTTTAGTTGATTTAGAACCATTGCCTAAATATTTATCTTTAAAATCTAATATTTCTGCACCTTTTCCAACTTGTTCTAAAACACTTGCAGTGCATTCATAACAATCACCTAATACTGAACAATTAATTTCAGTTAAATTTGTAATCATTTTTTCAACTAGTATTTTATTGTCGTATTGACGTGTTTCTAAAATAGCAGTAGTTAATTGCTCGCGATCATGTGCAACACTAATACCTACACTTGAACCAAGTTTACATGGTTTTAAAATAACAGGGTAACCTAAAGTTTCAATTTTTGCTACTATCTCATCTTTGTTTACTTCAAATTCATGACCATAAATCCATACCCATGGATATGTAGCTATATTTGAATTTTGTAAGATATGTTTCATTACAACTTTATCTTGACCACAAGCAGCACCTATTACATCACAACCAGCATATGGAACTTTAAGCATTTCAAGCAAACCTTGAATAGATCCATCTTCACCATTAGTTCCATGCATTACAGGAATAAAAACATCAATCTCTATATTTTTTTTAGAAAATAAAGATTTATTGTATTTTTCAATACTTACTTTACTACCATTTTTAATAAGTTTTATTTTGTCAGCTTTTTGATTTATATTGCTTAAATTAGTAAAACTTGCAATATTTTTCAAATCATCAGAATAATAAAATTCACGATTTTTACTTACATAAATAGGGAATACATCATATTTATTTTTATCTATTGCTTCCATTGCTTGTATTGCAGAAATAATGCTAACTTCATGCTCAACAGATTCTCCACCAAATAACACACCAATATTAATTTTCATAGTTTATACCTCAACTCTAATATATTATACTCTAGTTAAATGATTGATACCACAAAATTTGATTGTTATTTATCATTTTTTCGTATATTATTAAAGGGTTAGGAGTGATTTGAATGAAAGTAGATAAGAGTATAATTAAAAAAATCAAACCGTGGATGTTTTTAGCTTCATTTTGTGCTGTTTTAATTTTTGGGCTAATGAATTCAACGATGTTAATAAACAATACAAAATATTTTGCAGGTTTATTTATTTCATTATTATATGGAATAGTAATTGCATTTATTTTAAATATTCCAATGTCGTATTTTGAAAAGTTATTTAAAGAATACATAAGTGAAAAAAGCTTTTTTTATAAACGAATAAGAGGAATTTCGATTTTACTTACATTGGTATTAGCTTTTTTAGTATTGTCAATATTATTAAGTATAATTATACCGCAAGTTATAAATAGTGTTATACTATTACTAAATAACATAGTGGTATATGTAAATAATATAATTGCATTTGTAAATGATATATTAGTTACTCTAAGTTTTGAAGAGATGGATATTAATATTGATTCTAAACAATTAGATTTATTTGTTGAGACAATTACAAAAAATTGGGAAACAATATTACAAAATGCTTCAAATGTAGTAAGTGATGCAGGTACTTTTGTCTTAAACAATGCAGTGGCATTTACTGTTGCATTAGGTAATTGGTTTATGGGTTTTATGTTAAGTTTATATTTGTTACATTCAAAAGAACTTTTTATAAATCAAATGAAAACAGCACTGGCTGCTTTATTTGATAAAGATTCAACAAATCGTATACTAAGAATTTCAACTAAGACAAATGAAATATTTACAAGTTTTATTTCTGGTCAATTACTAGAAGCTTGTATTTTAGGATGCTTAATTTATATTGGTATGGTAATATTTGATTTTGCTCCAAGTTTTCAAGTTTTAATTGCTGTTGTTACATCAGTTACAAGTATCATTCCAATGTTTGGTGCAATGATAGCGATGTTATTTGGTTTCATCCTTATTTTAGCAACTGATCCTGTTCAAGCAATTTGGTTTATAATATTTTATCAGGTTGTTCAGCAATTTGAAGGTACAGTTATTTATCCAAGAGTTGTGGGTAATTCAGTTGGGTTGCCTGGAGTTTGGGTACTACTATCAATTGTGGTATTCACTGGTTTATTTGGACTTGCAGGTGCATTAGTTGCAGTTCCGACAACTGCTGTTATTTATAGTATAATGTCTGATTTGGTTCATAATCGTATTAAAAACAAGAATATTGAAATTATTGATAATCAAGTAGTTGATATTGTTGAATAAATATTAATGTTTAAAAAGTTCTGTTTTTCTAAATTATCTTAGAAAATTACAGAATTTTTTATTATATACATTAGTAAATGATATAATATAAATAGAGTATTAATTAAGAATATTTTAAGGGAGTAAAATAAATGAAAAAAGCTATAGTTTTGGCAGGTGGTGGAGCAAAAGGTGCTTATCAAGCAGGATTTATCAAGGCAATAAAAGAACTTAATATCGAATATGATATAGTAACAGGTGTATCAATTGGTGCATTAAATGGATGTTTACTTGTTCAAAATGATGATGATAAACTAATTGATTTATACGCAAATATTCAAATAAATGATATAGTCAAAGCTGATTTAGAAAGTTTTGATATTGATATATTAATGAAGCAACATAATAAAACATTGGGAGTTTTTAAAGAATTAATCGTTGAAAAAGGATTAGATATAACACCTTTTAGTGAATTAATTGATTGTTATTTAAATGAAGAAAAATTATTTAATTCAAATGTAGATTTTGGTGTAGTGTGTACAAATTATCCTTCATTTAAACCCCTTATGGTAACTAAATCTGAAATGAAAAATCATGTGAAGGATTATTTGCTAGCGACAAGTGCTGCTTTTCCAATATTGCCTATGCATAAATTTAATGATTTAAAGTTGATTGATGGTGGCTTTAGCGATAATTGTCCAATTGATTTAGCTTTTGATATGGGTGCAACAAGAGTTATAGCTTGTGATATTGATTTTAGTATTACCCATTCTCATTATGTAAATAATCCATTTGTTGATTATATTTACCCCTCAGCTCCTATTAGTAATTCATTAGATTTTGATCATGAACACTTAATCAATATAATAAAAATGGGGTATTATGATACTATGAAATACTATAATAAATATAATGGAATTAGATCGACATTTAATAATAATAGTGAAATAGACTATGAATTAATCTTTAGCTTATTGTTGAAATATGAACGTGATTTTAACTTGAAAGGTTCACTTGTTAATGCAATAGTAAAAAACATTTTAAAAATAACATACGATATTAAAGATATATATTATATTATTTTGGATTTGATTTTAGATTCTATTGATAAAAAGCCTGATTATTATCAACATGATGAAATAAATAGTTTATTATACAATGAGTTTGAAGATGTCTTTAATAATAAATTTGAACTATTTCCAGAAAAACTTTCAATTAAAACATTTAAGACATATTTTAATAATTTAAATGATAGTTTAATAATTAAAAATATTTTAAACGAAATATTAAATAATAATAATAGTAGCAACATAAAAATATACTTAACAGCTTTTCCTTTTCAATTTGCTGCAGCATTATTTTTAATAGTTTATATGAAAAAATAACCACTAATGTGGTTATTTTAATTTGCCTGCTATTTTACGTTTAATTTTACGATTCAAACGATAAATTTTGTTGAAATATTTAAATTTATTAGGTTTAATTATTAAATTAAACTCTCCTAAAAATTCTAAAGGTTGTGCTCCAAATGATGTTTTATATAAATATAAGCCATAATCAGGGTCACTACTGTCTTTATTACCAGAATATCCACACATATCGTAAGTTTTTACACCACGTTGTTTCATATTTTCCATCATAAATAGATGGATTGCATCTGTACCATACATAAAATTAAATTCTTTATGGTTGTATAAAAATAAATCCCACGAATAATCATTAATAGTAATAAATAGTCCTGTCGCTATTGGGTAATTGTTTCCATACTTATTTTTAAAGCCTAAAATTTGTTGGTATGATTGTTTTTTTGAATCTAATGCTTTTATATCTTTCGCATATTTTTTAGAATTAATTTCAAGGTCTAATTGTTCAAGTGCCTTATCAAAATCAACTGTTGCAATAGCAAATACTAAATGATCTTTAAAGTTGTTATATAAAGTTTCAAAGTAGCTTAATTCATGAGGCTTAAAGTTTTTAAGTAACCCTAGCTCTTTTTCAAAATCACATAAAACACTTAATTGATCAATAGTTCCAACTTTAGTATCAACACAATATAGTTCATGTTTCTTAATTTTACTTTTTCTAACTTTTGTAAAGTTATTTTTAATTGTAGTAATTTCATCTTGTAAATCAATAACAACTGTATGTCGATTATCCCAAGAACCTTCATAACCATAAGTATAACCTTTGTGAATAAATCCAAGATTATTTAATTGATTAATTAAATTATTACTATTTTCATTTCTTATTACATTTAAACTCATTTTCACAAATGCTACTTTATTTTTAATTGCCATGTTTTTAATTTCTTGTATAAATTTACCAACAAGATCTTGATCATTATAATCTAAACATGGACCCATTTGTATATAGTAAAATTTTGTTAGGAATTGTGTTTTTTCATAAATTGCCACAGTTGCAATTATTTCATTTTTATCAACCATTGCGCAATAATGAGGCTTGAATCCTTGTTGTTTTTTTGTTTGTGCATACCCACTTAATTTAGTGTAGTGTGCATAACTATTTTTTTCGACAAATTCGTCATATTTTTCTATTTCAATATTTTCTATAAATTTCATATTATCACCTATTTAATTATAGCATACGCATTATAGTTAAGTATATTCAAATTGCATTTAACCAATATTTAGTATATTATGATAAAGGTATGTGCCCATGGCGCAATTGGATAGCGTGTTTGATTCCGATTCAAAAGGTTGCAGGTTCGATTCCTGTTGGGCACGCCAATAATTATTACAGTTATATAATCACTATTTTGATTATAAGACTATTTTTAATAATAAATATGACAATATATATGTCTTAAAATTATAAGCAAATAACGTATTAATGGTATGAATTGAAATAAATATTTTGATAAAAATTATGTAATTTAGAAATGTTGGATATTTTTGAATTAAATTATCTTAATTTTAGATTTTATTCAAAGTAAAACATTAAAATAATGCACTTATAGTTTTTATAAGTTTTTTATAATATGATATGCCAATAATTTTAATGAAATAAAGTATCAATCAAAAATATTAATATAATGTTTGTTGTAAACTTTAAAGAATAGAAATAGGGAGTAAATTACATGAATAATTTATTTGATGATATTATTAAAGAAGAACAATGGATAACAATTAAAAAAATTAATAAAGGTTGGTCTAGTGATATAAAGTATTATATTGAAACAGTTAGTAATAAAAAGCTATTGCTAAGAATTTCAAAAATAGAAAATTATGAGTATAAGAAAAAAGAGTATGAGCGCATATGTAAATATTCTTTATGTGATATTGAAATGTCACAACCACTAGATTTTGGAACGTGTAATCATGGGGTTTATATGTTATTGACGTGGGTAAGTGGTGAAGATTTGAGTAGTGCGTTATTAAATGTTGGAAAATCAGAACAATATCGGTTAGGTCGTATGGCGGGTGAAATATTAAAAAAAATACATAGTATTGAAATTCCACTTGATCAAATACCTGGAAATAACCAAATTTTAAATAAAAAAACAAAAATTGAAAGTTATAAAGATTCAAATGTTAGAATAAAAAATGATGATTGGGCACTGAAATTTATTGATGAAAATATTGGTAAAATAGCGTTAGTTTTACCTGTTTATCAGCATGGTGATTTTCATCCAGGAAACCTTATATTAATAGATTCCAATAAAATAGCTGTGATTGATTTTAATCGCTCTGCAGTTGGTGATCCATATGAAGAATTTTATAAGCTTGAACTTTTTGGAATAGAAGTAAGTATACCTTTTTGTATTGGACAAATAGATGGCTATTTTAATGATGAAATACCAGAAGATTTTTGGGATATACTTGCAGTATATGTGGCTCATGCTTCATTATTTTCAATTAAATGGGCACAAGCATATGGCAAAGATGAAATAGATGGAATGATTAAAAGATGTGAAAATACATTTGAAAACTATAAGGATTTTACCGTTAATAAACCTGTTTGGTATACAAAAGAAAATTATAATGATACCTTTAAATCAAATTAGAATTTATTTTAGTGAAGTGAAAGGGATAAGGCAATGTTTAAAAATAAAAAAGTAATCATATTTGATATGGATGGAACATTAATTGATTCTGTAGGGATGTGGAATAATGTTGATAAAATATTAATAGATCAAATAAAATCAGTTGATATCATAACAAATGAAGTTGATATTCAATTACAAAGAGATAGTGTATTAAGACAATTTTGTAATAGTCAAAATACTTATATGGAATATTGTGCATATTTAAAAGATAAATATGGTTCTATATTATCAATACAACAAATACATGATAAAAGATATGAAATAGCACATTATTTTATGGTTAATAGTATTGATTATAAAAAAGATGCACAAATATTTATAAAAAAATTAAAAAGTGAAGGATATAGACTTGTAATTGCAACCACAACTAAATATACAAATATGCAAATTTATCGCAATCAAAATATAAATATTATCAATAAAGCAAGTATAGATACCTATTTTGATGCAATCTATACAAGAGAAGATGTTACTCAAATAAAACCAAATCCTGAATTATACGATCATATAATGAATTATTTAAACGTAAAAAAAAAGGACTGTTTAGTGTTTGAAGATTCACTTGTAGGAATACTTGCGGCACATAATGCGAAGATTGAATCAGTGGCTATGTATGATAAATATTCTGATCAAGAAAGAAACGAAATTGATGCTTATTCAACTTATCAAATAAAAGATTATACGTTTTTATTAAATAGATATTTTTAAACTGGTAAAAATATACTAGGTATTTCATTTGCATTTATTTGAATGGATATATATAATTCCATTAATATAGCGATATTTTTAGATAAAATGTAGAAAATAATTTTAGTTTATACGATAATTATGCATAATTATTTATAATAAAAATAAACTTAATTAGATTTATAATAATTAGGAGGTAAAGATCATGATCAAAAAAATTAAACCTTATTTCGAAGGTTGGTATTTAAAACATCATAGTAATGGTGAAACAATTTCTTTTATTGTATCTTTTCATACAGATGTAAAAGGTGAAAAAAGTGTATGTGTTCAAATGATAAATAATGAGGGGTCATACTCTAAGTATTATGATCATAATCAGTGCATTTGTGCTGATGATAAGTTTGAAGTATATATTGGAAATAATAAATTTTGTGATAATGGAATTGATGTCGACATTCAATTTGAGAAAATGCATGTAAAAGGAAGTATAAATTATAGTAGGTTTACACCACTTGAATATGATATTATGGGACCGTTTAAATATGTACCTTTCATGGAATGTAGGCATGGTGTCATAAGTCTTGCACATGATTTAACAGGAGAACTTTGTATTGATGATAAAATAGTCAATTTTGATAAAGGAATGGGTTATATCGAAAAAGATCAAGGAACATCATTTCCGAAGTCTTATTTGTGGTCACAATGCAATTTTGAAGAAATTACAAACAATTGTATATTTATCGCAACTGCAAATATTCCAATATTAAATACAAGTTTTAATGGACTTATTTGTGAGGTGTTATATCAAAATAAACACTATCGTTTAGCGACTTATAATAATTCAAGAGTTATCAAGCAAACATCTAAGTATCTTGAAATATGTAATGGACATTCAAGATTAGTAGTTGATGTAATTAAACAAAATGGATTTGAGCTTGATGCACCAAAATTTGGGAAAATGGCAGGAGTTATTCATGAAAGTCCTTGTGCTACAATTAGATATCAATTTTATGTAAAAAATCATTTGCTTTTTGATATTACCAGTGAATATGCAAGTTATGAATATTTTGATCAAAACGATTATTGATTCATTAAATATAAAGTTGTTTCAATTATAAAATTTATATGATTACTTATTTGAATACACATTTATAATTATTTACAGTATAATTAAACTAAAAAGTGAGGTAATTTATGGATTATAATGAAATTGTATATAAATTTATCGATGATGTAGTAAAGCAAAATGCTGATAATTTAAAGGGTTATTTTATTAAAGATGCAAGGATTCATTGGCATAACACCAATGAAAGTTTTAGTGTGGATGAATATATTATTGGTAACTGTCAATATCCAAATAGTTGGCATGGTAATGTAGAAAGAATTGAAATATTGAATGATTTAGTAATTTGTGTGGCAAAAATTTATACAAAGGATTCAACTTTACAATTTCATGTGACATCATTTATAAAATTTTTTAACGATAAAATTATATTACTTGATGAATATTGGGGTGATGATGGTGAGTGTCCACAATGGCGTAAAGATTTAAAAATCGGTGAGAAAATAAATTTTTAGACTTACTTTTCCTAATGTTATTATACGTTGCTTGTAATATTTATATATTATGGGATAATTATAATATCTTAGGGGGTATAATAATGCTTAGTGATAAAATAAAATATACAAGAATTGAAAAAGAGATGACACAGCTTCAATTAGCTAATCATTTAAATATAGTTAGACAAACAGTTTCAAAATGGGAAAAAGGTTTGTCGGTTCCAGATGCTGACATGCTGGTGAAAATTGCGGAATTATTTGATATTTCAGTTAGTGAACTATTAGGCGTTAATATAGATAATAATGAAGACAGCAAGATAATATCAAATCAATTATTAGAAATTAATAAAGAACTTGCAATTAAAAATAGACGTAATAGTTTGATTTTGAAAGTAGTTATAGCAATTATTGTTGGATATATAGTATTTCAGATTGTTATGTTGATATTAAGTGTGGCTGTGATTAATCAATTCACGGATAATTTTGGTTTACAGGTAAATCAATTTAGTGAACAAATAATTGAATAATATAAAAAACTTTAATTTTAACGTAAATTAAATTTTTTTTAGTTTCGTGGTTGTAACAATATTATATTAACTACATAAAATATATTGAATGAAATGTAGGTGATAGACATGAAAAAGAAGATTATATGTTTTATAAATATAATTATCGATAAAATTGGAATAATTGATTTATTCTTAATAATTTTTATGTGTATTTTATTAGCACAAACGTCATATAATTTAATCAACAATGAAATAAATCCTAATTTAAATAGTATTGATACAGTTGTAAGAACAACAACAGCAGGCCTGTTTGGCTATTTTATGGGAAAAAATTTTGTCTGTTCATATACAAATGTCCAAAATAAAAAATGTTTAGATAAAGGTGTTAATAATATTCAAATTATAATAATTGCTATAATAGGTATAGTATCTTTAATTATACTAATATACGTTCGAAATGTTAATTTAGATTTAACAAATAGGGTTGCATCACTTTCACAACTTAGAGATTTTGTTTCATCAAGTACAGGATTTTTGATTTCAAATGCTAAAAAAAACTAAACATATAATTAATTTAATTTACTATAGTCTAATTCAATTGAATTAAGTTTTATAATAATAAATGCTAAATGCATTTTAAACAATTCTTTGTTATTATCGCAGTTAATATTAAATAATTCATTAATTCTTTTAATTCGATAAAATAGTGTATTTTTATGAATAAACAACTGTTCGCTAGTTTTTACAATATTCTTATCATAAAGAATGTATATTAATATTGTTTTAATATACTCTGTTGAATTAAGTTTGTCGTAATTATCCATTTTATAATAAGCGTTACAAATAAAATTATTTCTAATTTTTGATGGAATATTACAAATTGCTTCATATATCTTATAATCATCATAAACATATTGTTTGCTTAAATGTTGTAAATATATTGCAAAAAAAGCAGTTATTTTTACTTGCTGATAGGCGGTAGAAATATTGAATAAATCATTAAACTCATCACTAAAACAAAAAAACATAGAATATTTTTTATGTAAATCATCAATTAGTTCTTGGATTATATCAAAATTGGTTGCACTATCACTTAGGATTAGTAATGTATCTTTATGAAAGAATACATCTAAGTCGTATTTTTCATTAATGATAATTAAAACTTCTTTAAGTTGAGTATAATTTTTTTCTTTTAAATCACAACTGATCAATTTGTACTTATTGTACCTTGCAATTTTTGTTTTTTCAATACGCTTGATAAAATTATTCTCTACAATATTTTTATCAATTAAATCATTAACTAATCTGTTTATTGATTTATCAGCGTAATTATAAGTATTGCTATCAGTTATAGAAAATAATATTCCACAAGCATCTGCTAAGTAACTAAAATAATCTGATTTACTATTAAAATCTTCACACTTGATAAATAGATATCCAATACATGAGTAATTATATAGAACAGGTACGATAATAATATTGTCATAAGTACAATAATTGACTTTAGTTAAATTATTGTTGAACTTATCGTTTATGCCTTTTGAGATATAGGATTCCTTTTCTAAGAATTTTAAAATAATCTTTTCTATATTATCAAAGCTAGTATGAATTGTTTTACTATGATCAAGATTTGAAAAACATATATTAGCATTCAGTATTTCAAATGAATATTCAATTATTGTTTTAATATTACTGCCACTTGTTATATATTCAAAAATTAATTGTTTAAACTTTATTAACTCAATCATAATCTATACTCCTTTTCTAACAATGTAATATCCTAGTTATCATTTATTCAATTATATTTATAAAACATAATTTTAAGTCGTTATAAGACGTTAAGTATAAATTTACGCCATACATTCTTACTTATGTGACACCAGTCGGTAATATATTAACTTTCATATATAAATATATTTTAATAATTAATTTATTAAAATTTAAATACTCAACTATAAAGGATGTTCTATGATGTTTTATTAAATAATATTCAAACAATATAAACATCTCTTTATTGAGGCAATATCAATATAATTTCCCTAAAAATTAATTAATATTAAATAGCTCATGATTATTATTGTATGTCATGGCTAATTCAAGAAGATGAAATACTTGTATAAATTATATGTATACTTAACAAGCGTAAAACCTTCTTTTTTATACGATATAATTTACTAACTATAAGGTACATTAATATTATGATATTTTGTTTTATATAATTCAAAGTTTTTCTTAATGTTTGGACGATGTTACAATCTGATAGCTGTTTCGTTGTGTTAAAGCACAATAGTGAAGAAATAAACTAATAATGATAACTAGTAAATCGCTGTTTTTTTTGAATAAGTTTAGGTGAACAAAATTAATCATAAAAATATTTAATAATATTTTTATGATATGGTATAATTACATTAGAGGTAATTAATATGGATTATGGACAGTTATTGTTAAGTAAGCATGGATTCGCAACACATAATTTAGCTAAGTATTTTTTAACTATAGATGTGGGTAGTAAAATATTAACCGTTAGTGAGTTTTCTGATGCTTATAATTTAGCAAGAGGAACAGTTCAAAATTCTATAAAATTATTACAGGATAATGAAGCAATAATATTAGAATCACGTGGTCATTTAGGTACATTTTTTGTTAAGAAAAATTTCCATATTTTACTCAAATTATCAGGAATAAATTCCATTTTAGGTGCAATGCCTTTGCCGTATTCAAAAAGATATGAAGGGTTAGCAACTGGCTTAATAAGTTCAATGGATAATCAATTCGATTTACCAACATCACTTGCTTATATGCGAGGAGCCACAAAAAGAATTAGTATGGTCTTAGCTGATCGTTATGATTTTGCTGTTATTTCTAAATTTGCTGCAACAGAATTTGCAAAGATTAATCAAGAAATTCAAATTGTAAAGTCACTAGGTAAACATACGTATTTAAGTGAACATATCATTGTTTTTCATGATGTAAATATTAAAGAAATAACAGATGGAATGATAATAGGGATAGATGTCGATTCAATAGATCAAAAAAAGATGACAGAAAAAGCCTGTGAAAATTGTAAAGTAGAATATGTACAAATAGACTATAGCCAAATATTGTCAAAAATAAAAAGTGGTGAAATTGATGCAGCTATTTGGAATAAAGATGAAATCACAGATAAGGTATCAAATGTAAACTATGTGTCTTTTGAGTTTGATGATTATAATGATACTGAGGCTGTTATAGTATGTAAGAGTTCCTCAAATGAAATTGCAAAGATATTGAAAGACATAATCGATACTAAATTGGTTATAGATGTTCAACAATTAGTGTTAGATAATAAAATTACGCCTTCATATTAGTTTATTAAAAGTGCTGGTAATTGATTTCATAGTTATATATATAAATTATAGAATTTATACTTTGAAAGTATAGATTCTTTTTTTATTGACAATAGTAAAAAAATGTATTAATATACCAATATACAATATACAGTACTTTGTATATTGAAATATGCAGGGTGTTTTGATTTTAAGGTGAGTTGGAAACTAGTAAAGGAGGATATAATATTTCCGATAATAAAATTATCGAAAATCATTTCATTTAGAATAATGTTTAAATATTTGAATTTAAAAACGTATAAATAAAGGGAGAAAAAAATATGAAAAAATTAATTAAAGTGTTTTTGGTATTAATATTATTTAGCGGTTGTTCAAAACAAGAAGAGGTTGGTAAAGTATCAGAAAAGCTTCCAGTTGAACTTGATACACGTTTGGAAAAAGAAATTGATGATGTAATAAATACTAAAATATCAGAAAATGTATTTCCTGGAGCAGTTATTTTGGCTACTAAAGACGGAAAGATAGTATTTGAAAAAGCGTATGGAACTACAATGAAATATGACATGGGTAATTTAAATGAAAAACAAGATGATGTAACAACTGATACTCAATATGATATAGCGTCATGTACTAAAGTAATTGCAACAACTCAAGCTATTATGAAATTAACTTTTGAAGATAAAATTGATATACAAGAAAAGGTATCGACTTATATCCCAGAGTTTGCTAAAAATGGTAAAGAAGATGTAACAGTTGAACAATTATTATTACATACATCAGGTCTACCACAATGGAAAGCAGCATATTTATATATTGAAGAAAGTCCTGAGGAAATGTTGGAATATATTAACTCACAGCCACTTATATTTGAAGTAGGATCTGTAAAATATAGTGACTTAGGTTTCCAAATGTTAGGATTTATTATAGAAAGTATTACAAATACTAAATTAGATGATTATGTTGAAACAGAAATATATGAAAAATTAGGAATGAATAATACAGTTTATAACCCACTTGATAAAGGGTTTGAAAAAAATAATATTGCAGCAACTTCATGGGGTAATCCTTATGAAATCATGATGATTGATGAAGTCAACTATCCTGAATTTGGTTATGATTGTACTGAAGATAAAGAACAATTTGATAGATTTGATGGATTTAGACAATATACACTTCAAGGCGAAGTGAATGATGGTAATGCGGCTATGACTAATGGCGGTGTTGCTGGTCATGCAGGTATATTTTCAACAGCTAGTGATTTGGCTATTATTGGTCAATTAATGTTGAATGGTGGAACATATGGTGATGTAACTTTATATGATCAGAAGATTATTGATTTATTTAGTGACAATCATTTAGGTGAAAATAATAGAGGCTATGGTTTTGAATTACAAAAGAGTTATATGGGTGAGGCAGCTAACATTGAATCATTTGGTCATAATGGATTTACAGGTACACATGTGTCGTATTTTCCAGATCAAAATGTTCAAATTATTATTTTGACTAATAAACAAAATGAAGGGGTTAGTGAAGAATATAAATATCCTAGTACTTTTGCAACAGGTAAAGAAGTGGCGAATGTTGTACAAAAATATTTATTTGACTAATTTATTATTGAATTTGTTAAATTGAGACATTTATAAAAGTAATGAAATTAATTAATATGGCTTATATTAATTTAATAATAAATTATTTGAATGTATTAATTAATGCTTAAATTGTTGACAATTTAATAAAAATAAAATATAATATATTCATACAATATACAGTATAATGTATATTGAGGGAGGCTTATGCTTAGAAGAAGAATTGGTGTATTAAAAAATGCGGGAATTATTAGTAATGAAGTGTCAAATTATATGGATGAAGTTATTTCAATATTAGAAGTTAATGATTTTGAGCAATCGAAATTAGAAATGTTTACTACTCATCTTGCAATGGCACTTAAAAGAACGATGGAAGGAGGAGAAGAATTACAATTAGATGATAGTATCTATTTGGAAGTATTAAATAATATAAATTTTGATAATGCGAATTTATTTTATGAAAGTATTTTAGAAAATATGCCATGCATTTTAAGTGAAAATGAGCAGAAATATGTATTGATGCATTTATGCAATTTATATCAAAAAGATTAATTGCAAAGTAAAGGGAGATTAACATGATCAAAATAATAGTTGGTGGACAAATAAATAAACAGGAAATATTTAATTTTATTCAAAAATATTTAGGCGAAGATAATGTTGAATTAGGTGTGAAAAATGATTTAGATGCTGTTATGGCGTTACAACAAGGGCAATATGATTTCTATGTTGGTGCTTGTAACACAGGCGGTGGTGGGGCTTTAGCTATGGCTATGGCTTTACTTGGAAGTGAAAAATGTAAAACTATTTCGATGCCTGGTAAAATATTTAGCGATGAATCAATTATTGAGGCTGTTAATGAAGGGAAAATAGCTTTTGGTTTTACAGCACAACATGCAGAAAATGTTTTGCCTGTATTACTTAAGGCACTTGTTGAAAAACACATAGGAGGATAATATGAATTATATAATTATAGCTGCCATTGGAGCATTAGCTTCAATTATGGCAAATAAGGGGATTGCAGTATTTAATGATGGTTTTAGACCAATAGTTCCACAATATTTAGAAGGTAAAATAAATCGTAAAGAATTAGCAGCAATGAGTTTTGCAATAAGTTTTGGACTTGTAATAGGTTTTGGTATTCCAACATCAATTGCAGCAACTATTATTCTTATTCACTGTTTATTATTAACAACAGATATTATTGGAACATGGTGTCCAGATAATAATAAAGGTACAATTCTTGCAGGTGTTATTGGAGCAGTTTATGGAGTTTTCATTTTAGTAGGACTTGAGGCAGTAGTAACTTTATTTGCTATGTTACCATATAATTTCTTAAATGCTTTAGGTGCTGTATCAAAATATGTAACTGTTGCATTTGCGATTTTCCCATCACTTGCAGTTGCCTATCAACATGGATTTAAAAAAGGTGTTATTAGTGCAGTTATAACAGTATTTGCTTTCTTTACAATCAAAAAATTTGGAGTATTCACTATAGGTTCAGCCAACATCGCGTTAAATGCTGAAGGTATGTCAATGCTTGTTGGAACTATGACAATGTTATTTTATGCTACAAAAGTTAAATCTGAATCTACTGGAGCAAATACTGCTTTAGTAAATGTTTTCTCAGAAAAAGTAGCAAGAATTAGAAAAAATTGGGTTTTACTTGCAATCATGGGAGCACTTTTAGCAGCAGCAACAAGTTTATCTATAGTTGCTGGAGATCCTACATCACTTGCATTACTTGCAGCAGGATCTTATTCTGAAGCAGCACTTGCAGCATTTGCAAGAGCAATTGGTTTTGTACCTTTAGTATTCACTACAGCGATTGTTACAGGTGTTTATGGACCAGCTGGTTGTACATTTGTATTTGTTGTTGGTTTAGCATGTTTTGGAAATCCGCTACTAGCAGCAGTAATTGGTGCTTGTGTAATGGTTGCAGAACTTGGTTTGATCAATGTTTTTGCTAAAGGGATGGATAAATTCCCTGGAGTTAAAGATATGGGTGAACATATTAGAACTTCAATGAATAAAGTTTTAGAAGTTACACTTTTAGTTGGTGCAGTTGTTGCGGCAGAACAAATGTCAGCAGCAGTTGGAATTGCAGGAATTGGTGCTTTATTTGTAATTGGTTGTCAATTATTAAATAGAACAAGCAAAAAACCAATTGTTGAACTTGCAGTTGGACCAGTAGCTTGTATAGCATTTGGTATTTTAATTAATATTTTAATCGTTTTACAATTAGTAACACTTGCAGCGTAGTAATTAAATAAATATTATATGCAGAGTGAAGTAGTTTTAATCTTCACTCTGTTTTATTTTTATAAAAAAGGAGACATATGAAAAAACTTATTGATGGATACACTTTAATGCATGAGCATATTACAATTGACTTATCATCTGTTAAAAAAGATGATGATTGTATACTTAATTGTAAAAATGAAACAATTGAAGAATTAAAACGCTTGTATGAAAATGGTGTTAGAAATATCGTTGATGTGACAAATGATGGGATGGGTAATAACTCGGATTATATTAAGAGTGTTGAGTTGTTAACAGGAATAAACATTATTCAGTCATGTGGTTATTATAAAGAACCGTTTTTTCCATCTATTGTTAAAGAAAGTGATACCAATCAATTAGCTCAAATTTTAGCCAATAAAATAAACATAGAAAAAACTTATGTAATTGGTGAAATTGGTACAAGTAAGAATAAGTGGGAAGCAGATGAAATTAAAGTTTTTGATGCTAGTTGTATAGTACAAAAAAATAGCAATGCAGTTATTTATACTCATACAACACTTGGTACTCTTGCTTATGAACAAGCCATTTATTTTCAAGATAATGGTGTAAATCTTAAAAAAGTTGTTATTGGACATGTTGATTTAAATGATGATTTTAACTATATTTTGAAGGTTATTGATACAGGGGTATATGTTGGATTTGATACAATTGGTAAAAATAACTATTTGCCAGATGGTCTTAGAATTGAATTTTTATTAAAACTTCAAAAGTTAAATAAACTTAATCAAGTAGTTTTATCAATGGATCTAACACGTAAAACACATTTAAAATATAAGGATGGTATTGGTTATAATTATTTGTTTGAAACATTTATACCAATGGCACTTAAAGCAGGTTTAACCCAAGAAAGTATTGATTTAATGCTTATTTTTAATCCTCAAAAATTATTTGGTGATTTAGATGAATAATAATCAATATAAAAATAAATTAGCTAAATTAAATCCATATAATTCAATAGCAGATATTTTTGAAATAAACGAAGAAAAATATCAACTAATTGGTGTCAAAAATGTTGCACAAGTTTCGAATAATTTAGTGAAAATGTTTGAAGAAACAGGATTGTATAAATTACACACGTTAGATAAATATGCACTTGGAGGAAGAGCGATTGATTTGTCATTAATTAATCCTATTACGGGACGATATATGACAGGTTCATCAAGTGGAACTGCCATAAATGTATTTACTTATATAAATGATCTTGGAATTGGTATTGATGGTGGTGGATCAGTGTTAGCTCCTGCGATGTCATTAAATCTATTTAGTTTTGTTTGTCCATTGATAGACAGTGTTCACTTAGATGGATTTTCTAAGGTGAGTACAGACAATATTAAATTTAGACCATCAGTCGGCTTTATGACAAGAGAATTAACGCAATTAAAAACTGCTGCATGTACAGTATTGCAATTTGATAATATAATCGAAAATCCTGAAGTATTAATTTCTAATGATGATCAATATACTTATGATTTTTTAACTAATAAAATTCAATTTTGTGATACATTAGGTAGCAGAGATACTTTAATAAAATTTTTAAACACTTATTTAAATAAATGCGATGTTATAATATCTATTGAAGGACCAATTGATACTGCAGGATTTGGTGATACAATCTATGGGCATTTTGATAGTGTAACTCAAAATAACCAAAGATTAGCAAATAAAGGTTTAATTAGGGTGTGTAATATGGCAAGTGCTACAGCTTTGAGTGTACCTTGCAAAGAGTTAGGCGTATCGTTTGTTTTGATTTGTGAGTCTAATATAAATAAAATTGCAACGTTGTTTGATTTAGCAAGTAAGATTGACTCTTATGATGATGAACTGATATCAAGATATTATTCGAATTTAAAAATGTATTTTCCAGATAAATATGAGGTGAACTAAATGATTACATATCCATTAAAATCTATTACAATAGATGAAGCAAAAGAAAAACAATTTAAACTTATTGATGAAATTTGTAAAGAGTTTACAGGTACACAATTTTTATCATTAGGTGACTTAGGTGTTAAAAGTGGCATTAATAAGCCAGAATATGCAATGAAAGTTGAAAAAGTACTTGCGAATTATTTTGGTGTAGAACAATGCATTTTAGTCACAGGTGCAGGTACTGGAGCTATTCGTTGGGCTCTTATTGCTATGATGCCAACCAATGGTACAGTTTTAGTTCATAAAGCACCAATATATCCTACAACTAAAACAACACTTGAAACAATGAATGCAACAATTATTGAAGCTGATTTTAACGACTTAGCTAATTTAAGATATATTGTTGAAAATAGTGAGATTGATTGTGTGATAATTCAATATACACGTCAAAAGCTTGATGATAGTTATGATATGGGGGAAGTAATTAAGACTATAAAGTCTATTAAGAATATACCTATTATAACAGATGATAATTATGCAGCACTTAAAGTAGAAAAAATCGGTGTAGAATTAAATGCTGATGCAAGTGCCTTTTCTGCCTTTAAATTATTAGGGCCTGAAGGTGTTGGTATTTTACTTGGAACTAAAAAAATAATTGATAAAGTAGAAAAAATGAACTACTCAGGTGGTAGTAAAATCCAAGGTTATCAAGCCATGGAAGTTTTAAGAGGTATGACTTATGCTCCCGTATCACTTGCGATTCAAGGACAACAAAATGATTATCTTGTTGAATATTTAAATGAATCAGATATCAAGGAAATTAAAAATGTTTTTTTAGCTAATGCACAATCAAAGGTGTTAATTATTGAATTTAATAAAGATATTGCGAAGCAAGTTTTATGTGAAGCAGAAAAACTTGGTGCAGCTCCAAATCCTGTAGGGGCGGAATCAAAGTATGAACTAGTTCCAATGTTTTATCGTGTATCTGGGACTTTTTTGAAAAATGATCCAACTTTAGAAAATAGAATGATTAGAATAAATCCGATGAGAGCAGGAGCAAATACAGTAATTAGAATATTACTTGAAAGTATTAAGAGGGTCACATAATGTTTTTAGATAAAACAATTCATAGAAACAAAGAATTAATTAATGTAGGATTTAAACTTCATCAAGAACAAAAGATTGAACCAGACTCATATGTTATTGATTTAGACATGTTGTTAAAAAATGCATCAATAATCAAAAAACAAGCAGATAAAAATAATGTGCAATTATATTTTATGCTTAAACAAATTGGAAGAAACCCATACATTGGAAAAGAATTAATGAAACTAGGATATCATGGTGCAGTTGTAGTTGATTATCGTGAAGCGTTACTTATGATGAAACATTCAATACCTATTGCAAATGTAGGTCATTTGGTTCAACCAAATTTAAGCAACATTCAAAAGTTAGTTGATTATGATTGTGATTACTTTACTGTTTATTCATTAAGTAAAATAAAAGATATTAATCAGTGTGCACTTAAATCAAATAAAATAGTTAAACTAATGATTCGTGTAGTAGGTGAAGACGATTTAATTTATAGTGGACAAACTGCAGGGTTTAAAGTTAATGAATTACCTGATTTAGTTAAACAATGTGAACAATTTAAAAATGTTAGTATTAGTGGTGTAACATCATTTCCATGTTTTTTGTATGATGAAAAAAGTAATGATGTACAAGCTACTAATAATATGTTTACAGTTTTAAAAGCTAAACAAAAATTAGAACAATTAGGGTGTAACATTATTAATATCAATACTCCATCAACTACTTGTGAACTTACATTGGAGAAAATGGCTCAATATGGAGCAACTAGTGGTGAACCAGGCCATGGATTAACAGGGACTACACCTATTCATGCAACACTAAATTTAAGTGAAAAACCTTGTGTTATATATGTAAGCGAAATATCACATAACTATGAAAATAGTGCTTATTGTTTTGGTGGTGGACATTATAGAAGATCACATTTAAAAAATGGATTAGTAGGAACAAGCTTTGATAATTCTAAACAGGTGATTTTAATTCCGCCAACAAATGAAAGTATCGATTATCACTTTGAAATTTGTGAAAATTGTATTGAAAATAGTACAGTTATTATGGCATTTAGATTTCAAATGTTTGTAACTAGAAGTGATGTTGTTATTGTAAAGGGTATCGATAAAAACAACATTGAAATTGTAGGTATTTATGATAGCTTAGGTAATTTGAAATGAGTAAGCGTTTTGTAGTAATTGTGTTAGATGGTTTTGGAATAGGTGCGATGGATGATGCTTTAGTTTGTCGTAAAGGTGATGAGCTGTCTAATACATTTAGAAGTATATTAGCAAACGATCCAAATTTAAAACTTACTAATCTTGAAAAATTAGGATTAATGAATGCATATAATTTTGAGAGCAAAAATATGAAATTTAGTAAATCTTGTACCTATACAAAATCTAATCTAATGCATATAGGTGCTGATACTTTTATGGGGCACCAAGAAATTATGGGAACCTTACCAAAGGCTCCATTAATACAACCGTTTCAAGAGAAAATAGAAGCAATTAAAAATAATCTTTGTTCAAGTGGGTATAAAGTAGAAGTAATAGGCACAAGTGAATTAAAGTACCTTTTAGTTGATGATTATGTAACCGTAGGTGATAATATCGATGCTGATTATGGTATGGCATATAATGTTACAGCGCCACTTGATTTTATTGATTTTGAACAAGTATTAAAGATTGCACAAAATGTTCGCCAAATTGCAAGGGTTAATAGAGTTATTCCTTTTGGTGGTACAGGAAATACAATAAAAGATATATTGAATGCACAAGAAGTACGTGATGGTAAATATATTGGAATTCATGCAGTTAATTCTAAGTCTTATGTATCCGGATATAAATGTTTACATTTAGGATATGGTGTTGATAATAGTGTTCAAGTACCAACAATATTAACTAATAATAAAATAGAGTGTACTTTAATTGGTAAAGTAGCAGATATTGTTATTAATAATAATGGGAAAAGTTATTCGTGTGTTGATACAACTGAATGTTTTGATTTAACACTTAATGAATTAAAGGTAATGGAAAATGGATTTATTTGCACAAATATTCAACAAACAGATTTGGCAGGACATAGCCAAGATGTAGTTTGGTATACAGAATTATTAAAAATTGCGGATAAAAAAATTGGTGAAATAATTGAAGTTTTAAATGATGAAGATGTTTTATTAATCTGTGCAGATCATGGTAATGATCCGCTGATTGGACATAATAAACACACAAGAGAAATGGTTCCACATTTAATTTATTCAAATAAAATTACCGGATGTTCAATAAAAAATCGTAATACAATGTCTGATATTGGAGCTACTATTTGTGACTTTTTTGAAGTAGAAAAATGTCAAAATGGGACATCATTTTTAAAAGATATATTGACATAAATTGGGAATAATGAAGAAATAATTGTTTTTTAAATTTACTTTAAATAAATGAATTAGCATAAAAAACGCAAATCTTATAAGAAATGCGTTTTTTTTAACATATAAACATCATTTATATCATAATATTTACAAACATGATGTTAAATATATGAAAATTAAAAATAATTATAATTCAAATATCGCTTATTTTATTGACTTTTAGCCACTTCTACATACTTTAAGTTAATAAATTCGTATTATTATTGTACTATAATAATTCACCTTAAATTTATTAAAAGTAAATTTACATAGTTTTATTACATTAAATTTTTTTTTATACTAGTTAAAATATTATTTATAAGGCTTTAAATAACAAATGTTAGCGCTTTCTTACGTAATGTAACAAAATAAAGCGCTTACAGATGTGTTGACAGCCCTTATAAAATTATGAGAAAATTCTAACTATAGCAAAGTTTTGCTATGGAAAGTAAGGGGTTATTAAATGATTAAAACTTTTAAAACTTTAATTTTAATGGCATTAAGTTTTACAATTTTAACTAGCAATGTTACCGTGTTGGCAAATGACACAACACAAGATTTAACAGGTAAAAATGGAGGCGTAGGTTCAATGAATAGTTCATTGATTGAATATGAGATTTATCCTACACCCCAGGAAATCAAATATGATGCTGGTATTTTGAATTTGTCGCAGACAATGACAGCAACATATGAAGATGGAATAGATAAATATACAAAGCAAAGAGCGCAAACAGCTTTTAGTAAAGCTAATGTTACTTTAGTTCCAAATGGTGGTACTAAAGAAATTAAAGTAGGAATTTACAATTCAGGACTAGCTGTAGATAAATACTTCAAAGATAATAATTTGATAGATGATGTTGCTTTATTTGAAAAAGGTGACTCATACATATTAGAAATTAACGCTGATGGTATTTTTGTTTTAGGAAAAGATACTGATGCAGCATTTTATGCACTTACAAGTTTACAACATATCCTGACACAATCAGGTAAAACTGTAAGACATCTTACGATGAATGATTATGCAGATATCGCTTTTCGTGGATTTATTGAAGGTTACTATGGTAATCCATGGTCAAACGAAGATAGAGCAGAACTTATGCGCTTTGGTGGAGAACATAAATTAAACATTTATTTTTATGCCCCAAAAGATGATCCAAAGCACAATTCAGCTTGGAGAACTCCTTATACAGAAGAAGAATTAGTAGACATAGCTTATCTTGCACGTACTGGAGAAGAATCTAAATGTCGTTATGTGTATTCTTTACATACTTTTATGCATAATGCAGTAAGATTTAATACAGAAGCTAATTATCAAGAAGACTTACAGATTGCGAAAGACAAATTAGAGCAAGTTATCGAAGTTGGTGTTAGACAAATTTCTATTCTTGCAGATGATGCAGGTGTACCTAATAGTGATTCACAAAACTATATCACTTTTGTAAATGATCTTACTGAATGGCTATCATCAGAAACGATGCAAAACAAGTATCCTGGATTAAAAACTGATATACCGTTTTGTCCAAATGACTATATGGGAAATGGATCAAGTGATCAATTAAAAATATTAGGTGGTACACATAGTTCATCAGAAACTGAAGAAAACTTAGTCGAAACTGCTCCTATTATTATGACAGGTGGTCGCATTTGGGGGGAGGCAAGTACAGTTTTTACAGAAACATTTAAAAAACATACTTCTAGAGAACCTTATTTGTGGATAAATTGGCCATGTACAGATAACTCTAAACAACATTTAATTATGGGAGGATATTCAGAGTTTTTACATCCCAATGTAGATCCAAATAGCATTCAAGGAATTATGTTGAATCCTATGCAACAATCAGAGCCTTCAAAAATTGCGATATTTGGTAATGCGGAATATTGTTGGAATATTTGGGGTTCTAAAGAGAAAGCTGATGAAGCTTGGGAAGATTCATTTAAGTACATAGATCATGGTACTTATGAAGAAACAGATGCTTCTACAGGACTAAGAGAACTATCAAAACACATGATTAACCAAAATATGGATAGTCGTGTACAAGAATTACAAGAGTCTGTGGTATTAAAAGAAACTTTAACACCTTTCAAAGAAAAATTGAAAAATGGCTTAGAAGTTGATATAGCAGATATAGAAAAGTTAAGAATAGAATTTACTATGCTATTAAATAGTGCAAATATTTATAAAGAAAGTGGTCATAAACGATTAACTGGACAAATGATTTATTGGCTAGATGCATGGGTAGATGTAATGAATGCAAACCTTTACTTACTAGATGCACTAGAAGGAATCCAAACTAATATGTCTAATAGTGAAATTATGACATTATATACAGATGCTCAAGATAGTTATAATAAATCTTTAGGTCATAAGTTTTGGTATTTAAATCATTGGCAAAATGCGGAGATTGGTGTACAACACATTATGCCTTTCACAAGAGAATTGTTAGCTAGTGTATCGCAAAAGGTTCAAGAAATATTTGACCCATCAATTATTATCGAAAGAGCAATAACTAGTCGTAATGATGCGCCAAGTGGTGGAATAGAGGCGATGATTGATAATGATATTACAACAGGGGCAGCATTTAAAAGTCCTAGTAGTACTGTTGTAGGTGATTATGTTGGTGTTATGTATAATCGTATAGTTCCAATTGAATCGATTATGATTAAACGTGCTAATACTAAAAATAATTTTAAGCAGTCTAAAGTGCAATATACTGTTGATGGTACAAACTGGTTAGATATTGAAGGTGCAAATTATGCAGATTCTTATGAGACAGTAAATAATAAAGAATATATCGAATTATTAAATCTTGGGTTAAAAGCAAAAGGAATTAGATTGGTTGCTACTGAAGGAAAAGGCGATATGTGGCTTGGTATTTATGAAATATTTATAAATGAAATGCCTGCTCAACCAGAACCTGAACCTGAACCTGATGGTCGTGTAGCATTCAAATCAGATGATTTAGGATTACATTCTGGTGCTGTTGAAAATATGATTGATAAAGATTTAAGCACATTATATTGGACAAATAATGAGCCTGTTGCAGGTGCCTATGTAGGTGTGGAATTAGCTGAACCTACAAATATCAAAGAAATATACATAAAGCAGGGTGTCAATGATAAAATGAAGGATGCTATACTTGAGTATTCTTTGACAGGAGTTGAAGGTACTTATATTGAAATTGAAAAAGGAATTAATACAAGTGAGTATACAAAAAGTAATCTTGATATTAACGCTAAATATATAAGACTAAAAAATGGTGCAAATTCAAGTAATTGGCTTCAAGTCTATGAAATATCAGTAATAAAAGCAGATGCAGGTTTACCAAAAGGGCCATTTATTTCAAGTGAATTGGAACTTCATGGAACTAATTTATCAAATTTAACTGATAACAACCTTAATAGTAAAATTACATTATCGGATAATAGAAATAGTGATAATGCTTATAAAGACACAACACAAAAGGGTTCTTATGTTGGTGTAAATTTAGGTTCTGCTAAAAGAATAACAGAAATTAATATTGTTCAAGAAAAAGGTATAACCGAAGAATGTGATAGGATGGTAAATTCTACTCTTGAATATTCATTGGATAATATAACATACACAAAAATTGCTGATAGTATCAACGAAAGCAATTTTACAATTGACGGACTTGATATAACAGCTCAATACGTACGATTAGTAAACGGTAAATCTATACCAAAATGGACAAATGTTTATGAATTTCAAGTTACTACAGCTATAGAATTTGATAATAAATATATATTAAAATCTGATAATGCTATAATTTCATCACCTGTTGGAACTATATCGCAAGATAACATATCAATGTCTTCGGGTAATGTTACTTTAGCTGAAAATGAATATGTAGGAATAGATTTACAAACGATTAAGCAAATTAATAAAATTGATTTAGATGTTCTAAATGCAACGGGTGTTAAACTATTTGCTGGAGCAAATATGTTTGAGTTACATGAAGTAGTATCTGCACAACAAATTGATAAATTAGCTAGATATGTAGTTCTTAAAAATACAAGTAAAAGTAAAGTTATGTTTAAGTTAAATAGTTTGAATGTAAGTTTATATACACTTAGTGGTCCAGATCTAGAAAGTTCGACAATTGGAATTAATCCATCATATGCATCAACCGATTCTCGTACTACTGGTACAAACTATCAATTATTTGATGGTGATGTAAATACAACTGTTGCATATAATGATTTTACATCAAAAGATGAAGTGCTGATTTATGATTTAGGTTCAAGTCGAGTTATAAAAGATTTAGAATTAGTTGTTAATGATTCTCAAATTAATTATTTAAGAGATGCGAAAATACAAGTGTCTAATTCGCTAGATGGAAATTGGACAGATGTTATTACAATTGGAGATGGTATCGAAAATAGTAATGAAAGTAGTGTCAAAGCTTTAGATAGTGTGGATGCTAGTGGTAATAATATTTATGGGCCTTATGGTCCAAACTTAGTTTCTGTAAAAGGTGAAATCACACCAACAAATGCAAGATACATTCGTGTCTTAATTACTGCTCCTTATTTACATAGATTTACAGCTATGAATGAATTATTTATCAATGCAGGGGAATATGTTTCGTCAGTACATAATCCTGTAATTGAAAGTGATGTTGTAGAAGTAGGAGCTAATTACACAGTTAATAATATATTAGATGGAAATATGGTTACCGAATTTAAACCAAATATGGAAGGTAAAACTCAAGGGAGCGTTACTTATCGTATATCTGAAAATATGGACCTTGGTGTAATTAATATTCTTAAAGATAAATTAAGCTTAATTGAAGTTTCAATTCGTGAAGTAAATTCAAAAGAATGGAAATTAGTTAAACAATTTACTAATGCATTCACTGTAGTTGATACATATGATTATGGAAATATTGCAGAAATTAAATTAAGTTGGGGAAATGAGCCTGTATCAATTTATGAAATTATCACAATTGAAAAATCACAGACGAGTAAACCTGAAGCGGATTTAGAGCCAATGTCAATAAGCGTTACAGGACCAGATCTTGTATCGGCTGCAAATACAATTAAATTGAATGCAGAAGTTTTACCAGCTGGCGCCTATAATAAGTCAGTTATATGGACATCAAGCGATGATAGCATTGCTACTGTTGATCAACAAGGTGTTGTTACAGGTATCAAAGACGGAATAGTTGAAATTACAGCTACTTCAAGAAGTCTTAACACAATTGTTACAGCATATGAAGTGCAAGTGGGGGAATTTAAAACCTCAAATATTACTATTGCTGATTCAATAGTAGGTGGAAAGGTTACAACAAGTCCATTAGATACTGCTAAAGAGGGCGATATCGTAACAGTTACTGCAACACCTGATCAAGGATATAAATTAGATTCAATTAGTGTTGTTTTATCAAGTGATAATACAGCTATTGAACTAACAAAGGACAATACATTTGTTATGCCTGCAAATAACGTAACAGTAAATGCGGTGTTTAAAGAATTTATTCCAGATTACACAATATCATTAAATCCTCAAAGTGCTGATTTTGGTAGTGTAATTATTGATTATGCAGCTTTAATGGAACAAACAATAACCGTAGAAAATACAGGTAACCAAGTTGTTGAGTTAACAAAACCTGTATCTGAAAATTATATAATCTCAAATCTTTCTAAAACAAAATTAGAAATTGGCGAAACTTGTACTTTCACAATTAAACCAAAAGATAGTTTATTAGTTGGTGATTATAGTGAAAATATTACAATTAGTACAAACATGGAAACAAGTGCAACACTAGCTGTTAAATTTGTAGTAGCAAACTCAATGTCTGTTTCTATAACAGGTGACAAGATAGTTAAAATTGGTAATAATACGACTTTAGTTGCAGATGTAACACCTGAAAATACAGAAGTTATTTGGTCAACGAGTGATGAAACTATTGC
>CAMQTJ010000027.1 GCA_947037125.1 uncultured Holdemania sp. | reverse complement strand
ATGAAGGCATAGTATATCCTATTTATTATGACATTGTCAATTTAATCAGTTAAAATAGCATAATACTTTATGATTCGAATATGATGATGTCTTAATGTAATGAAATTAATTATGTCTTAAATCTTATCTTACATTGGTGTTTTATTGTGATACTTATTATATTATGCTATTAAAAAAAATAGTGTTACAAATCAAATTAATGATTAGCAACACTATTTAAATTATTTATTTTAAAATAAAATAATTATTAATCAGACAATAATAAAATTTATTTTATACGTTGTGTAATCAATTGAATTCTTTTTGCTAAAGCGGATTTATTTTCAACATTATCAGTGTCAATATTAATGATATCTCCAACAACAAAATCGCTATACTCTAAATCTTGCGTTTCATTTGTTTCATTATTTGCATAAATGTAATACACATCCTCATTTTCAAGATTTATATAGAACTTCTCACCTAATTCATTATCATCCATAACTTTTACAGTAAATCCTTTTAAATCTTTATTTATATTAATAATTTTAGCATTAAGTCCTATATAACTTTTATCACTATCTTGCTTACAACCTACAAGAATCATAATAAGTGTTATTGTAATAAATAAACTAAGTATTTTTTTCATAATATTCTCCTATATATTAATATCTTTTTCACTTGTAATGTAATTATAACACAATGAAGGTATCGAAAAATTTTATATTTCTTATACTATTTATATATTAGCTTAAGATATGAGTTTAAACCATTACATGATTGAATTTATTGATTTACAATTTTATACTATAACTATAAATTTATATATGAAATTCAATAAAAAAAAACCTTCCAAGGAAGGTAAATTTTCAAATGGTGGAGCTGATGGGACTTGAACCCATACGATGTTGCCATCATCGGATTTTAAGTCCGATGCGTCTGCCGATTCCGCCACAGCTCCATTTGGAGGTTCCTATCAGATTTGAACTGATGATCACAGAGTTGCAGTCTATTGCCTTACCACTTGGCTAAGGAACCGTTTATTACTGTGCCAATATATAATACCAAAAATAGAAGACATATGCAAGCTTTTTTTACAAATTTTATAACTTTTTTTTAAAATTTGTTTATTTTAGTACCACACCATAAAAATTAAAAAGTAGTAACTAAATTTATAGCCACTACTTTACTATTTTATAATTAATTTAAGCTTTTACAATTACATTTGTTCCATCAGGACCAACAGTACTTGCTAAATAATCAGCGATTGCTTGACGTTGTTCAGCTTTACAAGGCTTACAGCATACTGTTTTAACATCTTTAGAAACAAGTGCACCAGCAAGACCAGAACAACCAGGAAATCCACATCCACCACAGTTATAACCAGGTAACATTGCAGATACTGCTTCACTTCGTTCATCTTTTTCAACAAAGAAAACTTTTTCCGCAATACCTAAGATTAACCCTAGTAATCCACCAACAACTAACATCATTAAAGTTGCTTTTATCATATTAGATATCTCCTTCTATTTTATTTTGAGCAGGATTATTACCACAACTTAATACTTTGCAGCCATCACACTCAGTTTTTAAATCTTCACACCCCTTAGGAACAGGAGTTTTATAATTACAATAATATAGTAACGCATATAAAGCCCCCATTACAGATATAAATAAGAATGCATATACGTAAGGCATATTAAACTAATCCTGCAAAACCTGTAAATGCAATTGCCATTAAACCAGCAACTACTAATGCAATAGGATTTCCAACCCATGATGCCGGAACCTTAGATGAATCTAATCTTTCTCTAATTGCAGAGAAAATATATAGAACCAACATAAATCCTAAAGGTACAGAAAATGAATAAGTTAACATTTCAGAAATATTAAATCCTTGAGTAATATTATCTTTTGCAACAAATAATACAGCACAGTTAGTTGTAATTAAAGGTAAATAGATACCTAAAGATTTATAAAGTACTGGTGAGAATTTTTTAATAATGATCTCTGTTAACTGAACAAAAGAAGCAATTACTAATATAAATGTAATTAATTGCATATATTCAATTCCTAATGGTACTAATACAAGATAATGAAGACCATAAGTAATACATGATGCTCCTACAATAACAAATAAAACAGCAGCTCCCATACCAATAGCAGAACTTGTTTTTCTTGATACTCCTAAGAATGGACACATACCAAAGAATTTACTTAATATTATGTTATTAATTAAAATCGCTGAAATAGCTAGTGTAAATAAATCTGTCATAATTATTTAGTCCCCTTTTCTTTTGCATCTGATTTATTTTTAATCATTGCAAATACAGCAGAAAATGCAGCAAATGTTAAGAAAGCTCCAGCAGGTGAACTAAATAATGAAATCTTATAAGCTTCTAATGAAGTTAAATTGATTTGAAAAATAATATCAGATGTAAATGGATTTGATAACGTTAAACTTGCTGTAGCTAATAATTCACGTACTACAGAAATTAGTAATAAACTAAATGTATATCCAAGTCCCATACCTAAACCATCTAAAGCTGCATCAACAACACCATTTTTAGAGGCAAAAGCTTCCGCTCTACCTAAAATGATACAGTTAACAACAATTAACGAAATAAATACACCTAAAGAAGTAAATAAACTAGGCATAAATGCATGAATTAACATTTCAGCACAAGTAACAAGTGTAGCAATAACAACAATATATACAGGAATTCTAATTTCTGATGGTGTAATTTTTCTCATTGCTGAGATAATAACATTTGAAAAAATTAAAACTAAAGTAACACATAATCCCATTCCGATAGCATTATCAATTGTAGTAGATATAGCTAATGCAGAACAAAGACCTAAATATAAACCAAATACAGGGTTTTCTTTAATAAACCCATTAATAAAATTTTGTTTTCTATTCATGATTTATTCCCCCTTCACTTCAGCATTTAATGCTGCTTGAACTGCTGCTAATACACTATTAGAAGTCATAGTTGCACCACTTACAACATCAAATGATGACTCAGTTGTAAAACCTGTCATAGAACCTAAATATTCATCTGTTGTTGCTAAATCACCCATACCTACAGTATCAGCAAATGTAGAACATACAACACTAGCAACAGCACCATTTTCAATTACGATTACATATTCATTATTTGCTTGAAATCCATAAGATAAAACATTATATGTACCAGCATCTGATGATACTATTTCTGCTTTATTAGTTGCAAAATCATTGTTTCCAAGATTAACTGCAACAACACCATTTGCATCATTTAATGCCAATTGTACAGCAGCTAAAATTGATTTACTTGTTAAAGTAGCACTTGATACAACATCAACTTGTGAACTTGGATCTTTACCCACAAAACTTGATAAATATTCATCAGTTGTAGCTAAATCACCAATAGTTGGAGTATCATTAAATTCTGTAACTTCAACACTTGCAACAATTCCATCAGTAATTGTAACAACTACTGTATTATTTGCTGCATAACCTTTAGCTGAAATAGTGTAAACACCATCAACATTTTCAACGATTTGTGCATCAGTTGCAAAATCACTTGATAATGTTAAAACTTCTGCTTCAGGCTCAGTTGGTTCTTGAACATCAACAGTCACTCCTGCATGAATTGCATATACAGCTTTTGCAGCATTAATTCCTGACACAACAGCTTTTGTAGTAACAGTAGCTCCAGATAACGTTGAAATACTATCATTAACTGTTGTTCCAATTACTGTATCAATAAATTCTGGAGTATCAATTCTAGATCCAAAACCACTTGTTTCTTGTTGATTTAAGATAGCAAAACCAACATTGTTTGCATCATTATCATATGCAATCATAAATACTACAGGAGATGATGAATTATATCCAACAACTTCTACTTTATAAATATAACCTTGACCTTGTGCTAAGTAAGCGCCTTTAACAAGACCTGTTTCATCTTCAAAAGCTACTTCTTCAAAATCTGCACCTGGAAAAATAAGTTCTAAATTTTCTTTTTCTGCTTCAATTGCCATACCATCAATAATAGGAGCAGTTAACTCATTTACATAAGCTAATATTCCTCCTGCAACAGCACTTGTAATTGCTAAAAACAATGTTAGAGTAATAATTTTTTTCATTTTTTTATCCCCCTAAACTCTATATGATACTTCATAAGTATCATTAGTATTATTAACCACTTCATCAGCTTGTGCATTATTTGCAAAACTACAAGCAACAACTGATAATATACCAAACATAAATACGATTGCAATCGTAATAACATTCTTTTTCAAAGTTAAAGTTTGTTTACCATCCATGAATTTTTCAATTGTAGGAGTCATCATATTCATTAATAAAATAGAATATAATACACCTTCAGGTAAATTAGCTTTTAAACGAATAACAATAGTTAAAATTGCACATCCAACAGCAAATAAAATTCTTCCACTTGCACAAGTAGGATTTGTAACAGGATCTGTCATCATAAAGACAGCTCCAAACATAGCTCCACCTATTGCAATATGATATAATCCATACTCAATTCCTTGACCATTCATCATTCCATAAACAGTAGCAAGTAAGAATAATGTAGTAATATAAGTTACAGGAACGCGGTAATCGATAACTTTACGGTAAGCTAAGAAAGCTCCAACTAAAGCAATTAATAAAAATGAAGTTTCTCCCATTGCTCCAGGATACAGCCCTAAAAATAAATTTGATAATCCTTCAGAAGAACTTGTTACTAACCAATTACTACCAGCTAATCCTGCAGTTGGTGTAGCACCTGTAATAACATCAGCACTAACAGAACCTGCAAATGAAGCAAAAATAATTGATCTACCAACAGCTGCTGGATTGAAAATATTTTGACCAAAACCACCAAATACAAGTTTACCAAAAACTACTGCAATGATAGTTGAAATCGCTAATGCATAATATGTAACATTAATACTACACATTAAAGTTAATATAATAGCAGTAACCCATGGAAATGAAGTTTGAAGTGATAATTTAATATCTTGCTTCATGCATTTGAAAAAGATTACTTCTGTAAGTGTTGCACATACAACTGATGTCAACATTAATGATACTGCTCTAAGTGCATAATTTGCACCATATTCTGTAAAATAATAAGTTAATGTAAATCCAAAAATAACTAACAAACCAATCGTTAAATCACGCATAATTGATTGCGTACTTTGTGCTTGTCTGAAATTTGGAGATGGTTTAAATGTAAATTTCATTATTTATCCCCTATTTTTTAGCAAGAGCCATATATCTTTTAGCTCTTCTAACCCCTTCTGTAACATCAAGTTTAGATGGGCACATATATGTACAAAGACCGCACTCAACACAACTTGCAACGTCTAATTTAACTAAACTGTCAATATCTTTAACTTTTTCAGCGTTTACAATTCTAACTGGCTGTAATCCACTTGGACAATGATCTGAACATTTTCCACATCTTAAACATGCCATTGAAACAACAGGATTATTTTTTAAAACTGTTAATGCACCAGCATATGAATGAATTACAAATTGATCATTTGTAATTGTTTTACCCATCATTGGTCCACCTGCAATTAATAAAACATTTTCTGATGTATAACCACCACAAGCTTCTATAATTTCACTTGCTTTTGTTCCGGTTTTAACTTTAACATTACAACAGTTTTTAACACCGTCTCCAGCAACTGTAACATATTTTTCAATAATTGGCATACCTGTACTTAATGCTCTTGCAAACTCGATTGCAGTAGTAGCATTATTAACGATAATTCCAACTTCTGAAGGTAATTTTTCGTATTTTAATTTTGTAACTTGAGAAACAAGTGTTCTTTCCCAACCCATTGGATAAACATCTGGTACACTAACTACTTCAATATTTTGGTAATTAGTAGCCATATCCTTAAGCTGTTGAATAAACTCTTTTTTAGTTACTTTAATACATAATTTTGCAGTTTTAGCACCACACATTTTTAACATTGCACTAATACCTGTAAACATTAAATCTAAATTTTCATGCATCATTGCATAATCTGATGTTAGGTAAGGCTCACATTCAACTCCATTAATAATTAATGTATGAATATTACATTCTCCACTATACTTAATGTATGTTGGAAATCCTGCTCCTCCACATCCCACAATTCCAGCGTTCATCATAAAATCAACTAATTCTTGCTTAGTTGCAACTTTATGATCAAGTGGACTTAATGGTGCTTGTTGTAAATACTGACCATCATTTTCAATAACGATGTGCTCCACAGGCTTTAAACTTGTGTGCATTACTTTTGCATTAGCTTTAACTACCCCTGATACTGATGAAAACATCGGAACTTTGAAGTGATCATTTCTAATCGCAACTTTTGTACCAACTTTAACTAAATCTCCCTCTTTAACTAATACTTCAACTTTTGTTGAATCCATGTTAATTAAAGGAATGTAGACTAAATTACCAGCTTCAACAACTTTAACAGTTGATTTTGAAGTCAATTCTTTATGTCCATCAATATGTTGTCTCATTGATCCTGTAAAAAAAGACATATTAACACCTAAACCTTTCCTTTTATATTCATCCAAGCATAGTAAAAATGGATGAAGTCAATTAATTATAGCACTAAACTAATAAATAAAATATACATTTTAAGTATATAGTTAGTCCATTTTTTAACAACTGTACAATTTAAATCATTATGTTATAATTAGGTGGGTGAAAATATGAAAAAAATAATTATTATGTGTTTAACATTATGTTTATTAAGCGGTTGTAGTACAAATAACGATACTAAGCAACCAACAGAATTAACAAAATATTCAGCAATGGATTTTGAATCAGGCTTTGACACCTACCTATCTTTAATAGTTTGGTGTGAATCACAAGAAGCATTTGATGAACTATTTGAAATTTCTACCAATTTATTTACAAAGTATCATCAGTTATTTGATATTTATAACAATTATGAAGGAATAAATAATCTTAAAACAATAAATGATATGGCAGGTATAACCGAAGTTATAGTCGAACAAGAAATTATTGATATGTTATTGTTAGCAAAAAATTTCAGTGAACTTTCTGATAATGAATTTGATATTACTATGGGTTCAGTATTTAAAGTCTGGCATGATTACCGTACAGATGCTGAAGATATATTTATGGATACAGGTGAGTTTGGAGATTTACCAAAAGACGTAGAATTAAGTGATGCAGCAAAAAATATTGGTTGGGAATATGTAACAATCAACGATGAAAATAACACTGTGTTCATTAGCGATGAAGATATATCATTAGATGTTGGTGGTATCGCTAAAGGATATGCTGCTGAAATGATAGCTGTTCAACTTATTGAAAAAGGTGTTACAACAGCAATTGTTGATGCTGGTGGTAATAATCGTATAATCGGCGAAAAAATTGATGATACTCCATGGCGTGTTGGTATTCAGCATCCTCAAGGTGATGGTTCATTATTTACACTAGACTTAAAAGCTAATTCTTCAGTTGTAACAAGTGGTGATTATCAACGGTTCTATATTGCTAAAGATTTAGAAAAGTATCATCATATTATTGATCCTGATACTCTATATCCCGCAACTTATTTTAGATCAATATCAATCATTACAAATAACTCTGCAATTGCTGATGCTTTATCAACGACTTTATTCACTATGAATTATGAAGATGGACTTGCATTTGTTGATGAATTTAATGAACAAAATCCAGAGAACATTATTGAAGTTGTATGGATCAGTGATTTAAATAAGCAATTTGATGCTCAATATTCATTTATAAAAGATGACTTATATGTAGGTTACACAAAAAACTTACATGATAGTATAAATAAATAAGGGTTAGCCATTGGCTAACCCTTATTTTCTATTAATTTTAAAATATCTAAAGTTAATTTTTCGCTCATTAAATGTTGATTACAATTACATTCAATGCTCTTTAAAAAATCATTTATTTGAAATGTAAATTCGGAATTAAATTCAAATTCATTTTCAATTACATTATCAACTTTAATTAATTTGCACTTTTTACTTTTCCAAAAATTATCACATTCAATGTAACCTAAATCTCCATAAATATTTAATGTATTTTTTGTCGATATATTAATTGCACCTCTAACAGATGCCACTACTCCATTTTCAAATTTTATTAGGTACTGTTCAAAGTCATTACAATTATCACTTTTAATAACAATTTTCTTACTTTCAATTATTTCACTATTCATTAAATATAAAACAGCACTAAGTGGATAAACCCCTACATCATACATTCCACCACCTGCAAGGTTTTCTTGTTTTACCCAATGATCATCATCAAATTTTCCGTCATAACAATAACTTGCTTCTATGTACTTAATTTTTCCAATTTCACCATTATCACACCATCTTTTTATTTGTTGAAAAGTTGGAGTGAATATTGTTTTATTAGCTTCCATCAAAATTAAATTATTTTCATTTGCATAATCAAAACATTTCTTTGCATCACTACTACTTTTCATTAATGGCTTTTCACAAATAACATGTTTACCATGCTTTAAGCATTCCATAATTTGTTCATAATGACAAAATGGTGGTGTAGCAATATAAACAGCATCTACATTTTTATCATTATATAAGTCAACATAACCATAAAATTTTTCAATATTATAAAGTTTTGCATATTCTGCTGCCTCATCAATATTACGTTTAGCAACAGAATAAATAATTGCATTTTCTACATCTTTCATCCCTAACATAAATCGATGTGATATTTTACCAGCACCAAGTATTCCAATATTAATCATATAATCCTCCTACCACAAATGTGATTAAAAAATAATTAAATAGAGTGTCCATTATAAAATAAAAACACAGATATCTGTGTTTGTTATTGACCCATTGACTTCATGATTTGTCTAATTTGTGACTCACTTGGTTTTCTTCCCATTTGTAAGAACATAGCACGAATCATTTTCTCACTAACAGGAGGATTTTCTTTTAATTGTTTTTCGAATTGACGACGCGTGAAGTAAAAGCCAAGCCCTCCACCAATAATAAGTCCTAAAACTACAAAACCTAAAGAATAGAAAAATTCCATCATTACACCGCCTTATCTAATAATCATTTTACATTATTTTGGTAAACAATACAAGTATAAACTGTCAAAAAAATTAGTTTTAGTAAAAAAAAACATAAAAAAAAGCAATAACCAAAGTTATCACTAATTATTATCTATAAGGCCCAAGAGGTTGATATTATTCCCGAGTAAACCAGGTGGGTTATCTATTTAATTCTTCTGGATTTTAAGATAAATCTTAACATTCACACCGAACTAAAACAGCGAATACCCTATATCAAAATGTTGGAAATCTATTAAGCCCCTTGGGTAATTATAGTATATCACAAAAATAAATAAATATGCATACTTGACTTTTATTTTTTTTTATATTTTAATTCCTAGCTCTTTTAATTGAACTTCATCAACAACATTTGGAGCTTCACTCATTAAGTCTGAAGCTGATGCAGTTTTAGGAAATGCCACAACATCACGAATATTATCAGTTTGTGCCATAATCATTACAAGTCTTTCTAAACCAATACCAACACCACCATGAGGAGGCGTTCCGTATTTAAATGCTTCAATAAAGAAACCAAATTTATCAGTTGCTTCTTCAAGTGACATACCAATAGCTTCAAACACCTGCTCTTGAAGTTTTTGATCATGGATACGTATTGAACCACTTAATAACTCATAACCGTTTAAAACTAAATCATAAGCACGAGAATAACAGTTTTCTTGATTTTCAAATAGTTTATCTATATCTTCAACATTTGGTGACGTAAATGGATGATGAGCTGCTACAAAGCGATTTTCTGATTCAACATATTCAAACATTGGGAAATTAGTAACCCATAAAAAATTAAACTTACTTTCATCAATTAATCCTAAGTCTTTCCCAATTTTCAAACGTACTTGACCTAAGGCATTTTGAGCAACACTTTTTTTACCAGATATAATTAATACTAAGTCATTATTTTCAATTTGTAATTTTTCAATCATTACATTTTTTTCATCATCACTTACTACTTTATTTAATGAACCACTAAATTCATTATTTGCATACTTTAAATATGATAATGCTTTAGCACCATATATTTTCGCAAAATCTTGTAATTTATCTAAATCTTTTCTTGAAAATTTATCCTGTGCATTTTTAACTACTATTGCATTGATAATACCTTTTTCATTTAAGATATTTTTAAATACTTCAAAATCAGTATTCGTAAAGATATCACTTATATCATTCAATAATAAATCAAATCTTGTATCAGGCTTATCACTACCATATTTAGACATACATTCTACATATGGCATTTCAATAAATTTAGTTAGTTCAATATTTTTAAGTTTACTAAAAATCTCAGACATTAATCCTTCTACAATAGCAAAAATATCTTTTTCATCTACAAAACTTGCTTCAATATCAATTTGACTAAATTCAGGTTGGCGATCAGCTCTAAGGTCTTCATCTCTAAAACATCTTGCGATTTGGAAGTATTTTTCCATTCCACCAACCATTAATAATTGCTTATATAATTGAGGTGATTGTGGTAATGCATAAAACTTACCATTTGAAATACGACTTGGAACCAAATAATCACGAGCACCTTCAGGTGTTGACTTACATAAGATTGGTGTTTCAATTTCTAAAAAGTCTAAATCAGATAAGTAGTTACGTACAATCATAGTAATCTTATGACGTAAAATCAGGTTGTCTTTAATACATTCACGTCTTAAATCTAAGTAACGATATTTTAAACGTGTTTCTTCTAATGCATCTGTTTCATTAGCAATAATGATTGGAGGTGTTTGTGCACTATTAATTACCGTACAATTACTTACAACAACTTCAACTTCACCACTTGCAAGTTTAGGGTTTTTATCTTTTTTAGCAGTTACTACACCTGTTACTTGAAGGATATATTCATTTCTAACATCTTTAATTGACTCAGCAATTTCTTCATTAAATGTTAATTGCACAATACCTGAACGATCACGTAAATCAATAAATACAAGTGATCCTAAGTTACGTCTTTTTGCAACCCAACCAATTAAAGTAACTGTTTCATCAACATTACTTAATCGTAAATCATTATTGTTGTAATCTTTTTTCATCTTAATCATTCTCCTTATTACATGATCCACATTCACATTTTTCACCATGTTCATGTCCATGTTCTTTTTCTTCAAATTGTGCATCTAAAACTTCAACAATTTTATCAATATCAACACATATTTGTTTTTGTGTTTCAATAAACTTAATATTTACTTGATTATTTGCAAGTTCACTTTCACCAACAATAATTACAGCCTTACAGTTTTTACGATCAACTGTTTTAAATTGTGCTTTTAATGATCTTGTTGTTGGATTAAACTCGGTTTTATACCCTGCACTTCTACACATTGTTGCAAGATTAAATGGTACATCATTTACTTCTCCAAGCCCCATTACATACACATCAAAACTATCATCTTCATCAAGTTGAATACCTTCAGCTTGTGCTAATAGTAATAATCTTTCAAGACCCATTGCAAAGCCTACACCACTCATTTGTGGACCACCAAAGTATTCAACTAGCCCATCATATCTACCACCGGCAAACACTGCACTTTGACTACCAGTTTCACTGTGTGTTGATACTACTTCAAATACTGTATCAGTATAATAATCAAGACCACGAACTAAGCGATCATCTATTTCATAAGGTATTTGTAGATTATCTAACGCTTGTAATACTTGATCAAAATATTGTTTAGATTCAACACTTAAACTATCTTGAAGTGATGGAGCATTTTTCATTATTTCACTTTCTTTATCAACTTTACAATCTAATAAACGCAATGGATTTTGCACAAATCGTCTTTGACAATCTCCACATAAACCATCTAAGTGTTCTTTAAAATATTCAACTAAAACCTCACGATAATCAATTCTTGATTGAGCATCCCCTAAAGTATTAATTAAAACCTTAACACAATTTAGCCCCATAGACTTTACAACACTATAACCTAATGCAATACATTCAGCATCAATATATGGTGACTTAACTCCAATATTTTCTACACCGAATTGATTAAACTGACGATAGCGACCTTTTTGAGGTCTTTCATAACGAAACATTTCACCTTTATAAAATACCTTATATGGTAAATCAGCATTCGCATAATTTTTATTTTGCACAAAACTTCTAACAACCCCAGCTGTTCCTTCAGGTCTTAGTGTTAAACTATCTTTTTGATTCATACTAAAACTATACATTTCTTTATTAACCATATCCGAAGAATCGTTTTCACGTTTAAAGACAGAAGTATCTTCAAAGATCGGTGTTCTAATTTCATCATATCCATAAACATGACAAATTTGTTTAATTACATCTTCCACTTGATTCCATTTACGAGTATCTTTTGGTAAGATATCTTGTGTACCTCTAGCTGTTTGGTAATTTTTCATTTTTTTATTTCCCTTCATTAAAATAAAAAACGCCCTTAAATCTAAGGACGTATATATACGCGTTTACCACCTTAGTTCATATCAAAAAACAATATGCAACTTAATCCTTAACGCAAGATTCACGGATATTTCTACTAATTTCAAAATATCATCTCAAAAGTGTCAATTTAATTATTTTAAATAAGAATTTTCACCAACATTCTCTCTCTAAAATTTTAAATAATTAAACCTCTTTATCACTGAATATATAAATTATAATAGCATAATAATATTTCATTTACAACATTATTGTGTTCAACCATTACAATTTAATTACTTATCAAATAATATTTTAAATATTATTGTTGAATGTCATTTTTCGTTTTGTAATAATCATCTAGTGCATTAAAATCAATAACTCCATTTTGTTCATTTTTTTGATTATAAATTGCATAAATAATACAACCAGTTGCAGTTGAAACTGAACCTAACACAAGACCGGCAACTCCTAAAAAACATCCAAAAAAACCAACCAATAAAACTAATAATGCTGATGAAATCGCTTTTTTCATTATAAATCCTCCTATGTATATTTTATTATATCATAAAACAGTATATTACCATTTTATAATAGAACGTATTCTATTCTTTTATTCCACTAAATTTTTGTGCCATTGTAGGATTGTTTCTAACTAATTTTTTAATACTTAAATCTTGAGCTTTATTGCTTGCTAATCTAAGGTTGTTTTCTGAAGACAATAAAGCATCCTTGGTTTTATTTAAATGATCAATTGTTTTATCAATTTCAACAATAGCAGTTTGAAACTTTCTACTTGCTAAGTCATAATTCTTATTAAATTTATCTTTAAAATCCATCATATCTTCTTCAAAATTAGATATATCAATATTTTGATTTTTATATTCAGCTAATTGTTCACGATATTGAATTGAATTTAATGCAGCATTTCTTAATACTGTAATCATTGATATAAAGAATTGTGGACGAATAATATACATCTTAGGATATTTATATGACATATCCACAATACCTGTATTATATAATTCATTATCTGATTCTAATAATGATACTAGTACAGCATATTCACAATTTTTTTCATTACGATCTTTATCTAACTCTTTTAAGAAATCTTCATTTTTCTTTTTCGTTGCTGTTGTATCCATTTCATTTTTCATTTCAAACATAATAGAAATAAATTCAATACCACTACTTGTTGCTTCTTTAAAGATATAATCACCTTTACTACCACTTCTTGCATCATTATCTTTTTCAAAATAGGCATTTTGAAAACCAATAGACCTTAATCGATTAAATTCAATTTCACAATGTTGTTCTAATGATTCACCTAACATTTTAGTTGATAATTTAGTTTTAAGATCTTTATAATAATCAATAGTTTCTTCTTTTGCTTTGATTTTAGCTTCAAAATCATCCTGAATACTTTTCATTTTTAGTTGGGCTGTTGTATTTGATGTTGTAACTTCATTTTCTAATTGACTTATATGTTTATCTTTTTCAAATAACTCTTCTTTCTTTTTCACTTCTTCATTTTTTAAAGCAATTATTTTATCACTTTCTTTTGATACTATCGTAGCTTTTAATTTTTCAATTTCTTGTTTATATAATGATAATTTTTCTTCTAATTCTACCTTTGCATTGGCAGATACAAGTTTAACTTCGTTTTCTTTATCATTTATCATTGTTTGTTTAACACGATTTAATTCTTCTTGAAGCATAGTTATTTGATTATTTTTTAAATTTAAATCATTACTATTTTTAACTTGTTCATCTTTTATAGCAATTATATTATCACTATCTTTTGCTTTTACCATCGCTTTTAATCTTTCGATTTCTTGTTTTGATTCAGATAATTTTTCTTCAAGTTCAACCTTTGCATTGGCAGTTACAAGTTTAACTTCATTTTCTTTATCATTATTTAATGTATGTTTAACACGATTTAATTCTTCTTGTAGCATTGTTATACGATTATTTTTTTCATAAAGTTCACTATTATTTTTAGCTTGTTCATCTTTTAGTGAAATAATCATTTCACTATTTTTCGCATCGACTAAAGTTTTTAATTTTTCAATTTCTTGTTTAGATATTGATAGATTTTTTTCTAATTCATTTTTCGCATTCATTTGCACAAGCTTTAACTCATTTTCTTTTTCTACTTGTAACATTTGTTCTCTTTGTTTTAATTCCTTTTGAAATTCAGCATCCCTTATTTGGGCAGCTATTGCAATATATCCTGATTCATCTACACTAAATACTTCACCACATTTTGGACATTTTATTTCATTCATCTGTTTTCTCCTTATTTTATTATATTTATTTCATAATTGAAAATTTAATTTTTAAACTTTAAAATTTATAATTAACCACTTATAAAGGATTCTATCAATTTATTTTTTCAAATTATATGATAATTGTTCTAAATTTTGCGTCATATAAATACTGTATTGATTACCAGTTTCACCTAGTACATTATAACTTACAGTTTTATCAATTTCACCCAACGATTCATCAAGTACCCATAAAACTTCAAAATTATATCCTAGTTTTTTTAGTTCATCAACTTTTATTAGCCCTTCTTCAATTGTAAGTAAACTAAAATAAGAAGAAAGAAAATCACCGTAAGTTGAATTATCAATTATAATACTAACACCACGAAGATGATCATATGGCATTAGAGTAAATGGATTAATAATATGATGTAATCGCACTTGTTCACCAAATTTATCTAAAGCTAGATAATATCTTGCATAATCACCACTTGAAACAACGGCTTTTTGTGTATTTATATCTATACCATCTAAAGAATATTGTGTAAAAGAATTAGGTTCTTGAATACCTACTACCCAACTACTATCATCAGGTTTTGCACCTAGTACTTTCACATTTCCACCACCATTAATGACTCCATACTCAAATCCTTTCGCTAATAATTTTTGACTAGCTTTTTCTACTGCAAAGCCTTTTGCAATAGCTCCTACATCTATTGATACTTTTTCATCACTTATATAAACAGTCATATTTTCTTGATCTATTTCAATAAATTCCCATCCAGTATATTGTTTAGAGTCCCTTAATTCATTTTGACTTGGAATTAAACCGTATTGATCATTTGAATTAAGTATCATTCCTTGTTCTCGATAATCATGCCACACCGTAAGTACAGACCCCATAGTAATATCAATATAACCATCTGTTATTTCATACCATTGCTGTGCTAACATTAATAATTCAATAATATTTTCATCTACCACAACAGGTTTTATTCCTGCATTTTTATTTATAGTCATAATATTATTTACGCCATCATATTCATTATATTTATCAAATATCTTATGATAATAATTAATTTCATCAAATAGTATATTATAATATTGATCAAATTCTTCTTTATATTTTGTATAACCCATTAAAGTAAATGGTGTATCAAAACAACCAGTAAAGACATTTTGATGTTGTTCATATTCGTTATCATTAAATGAATTTAAACTCAATAATAAAATAATTATGCTTGTAAAAATTAAACCTAACCCTATATTTTTTTTCTTTTAATAACCCCTATCTATTCTTGTAATTACTAAAGTTATTATACCATAAAAAAAGTTGATAAGCTTTTAATAGCTTATCAACCTTAATTTATTATTTATAAATAATTATAATTTTAGAAATTTACTTCAGTTCCATAATAACAGCAAGTTAATAACTTAACCATTTCTTCATGTGTTGGAGTTCTTGGATTTGTTCCAGTACAAGCATCACCTAAAGTAAGTGTAGAAATTTTAGAAACTTTTTCTAAGAATTCATTTTCTTCAATTCCAAATTCTTTTAAGTTAGCAGGAATACCTAATGATAAATTATATTCATCAATTCTTGCACATAATTGTTCAACAATTGAAGCATCATCTCCAACCATACCAACGAAACGACCAATGTTACCATATCTTGTAGCGTCAGCTTTTGCGTTATATTTAATTACATAAGGTAAATAAATTGCATTAGCACAACCATGTGGGATATGACCAGTACTAAATGCAGCACCTGTCTTATGAGCCATTGAGTGAACTATACCTAATAAAGCATTTGAGAATGCCATACCAGCCATACATTGACCATAATGCATATCTTCTCTAGCTTTCATATCACCAGCATAAGAAGCTTTTAAACGATCAAATACAATTTTAATAGCTTCAAGAGCTAAAGGATCTGTGAAAGGTTGGTGAATTGTTCCAACATAAGCTTCAACAGCATGAGTTAATGCATCCATACCAGTATGTGCAATTAACTTTGCAGGCATAGTTTCAGCAAGTGATGGATCAACAATAGCAACATCTGGTGTGATTTCAAAGTCAGCTAGTGGCCATTTAACACCTGTAGCATAATCAGTAATTACAGCAAAAGCAGTAACTTCAGTAGCTGTACCACTAGTTGATGGTATAGCAATAAATTTAGCTTTGTTTCTTAATTTAGGGAATGAGAATGGAACACAAATTTCTTCAAAAGTTGCAGTTGGGTGTTCATAAAAAACCCACATAGCTTTTGCAGCATCAATAGGTGACCCACCACCCATTGCAATAATCCAGTCAGGATTAAATTCGCTCATTAATTTAGCACCAGCCATAACTGTTTCAACAGATGGATCTGGTTCAACATTTTCAATTAATTGAACTTCAATATTTGCACACTTAAGATTTTCTAATACCTTATCTACAAAACCAAAACGTCTCATAGAACCGCCACCTAACACTAATACAGCTTTTGTTCCTTCAAGTGTTTTTAAATAATCAAGTGCATTTTCTCCAAAATATAAATCTCTAGGTAAAGTAAATCTTTGCATTTTCAATTTCTCCTTTAGTAAGAATTTAATCTTATATATTAATGATACTACAAATTAAAAAAAACACAAGGTATTTGTTAAATAAAAAACAAATATCTTGTGTTTAACTCTTTATCAAATATAAAAAGATTAATAAGTGTATAAAGCATCACCTATTAATCTATATTTTAAAAATCTAGTAATTCTATTTTATTGAATTCAATGCTTTTTTTAACATCAATAATTCTTTGATTTGTTGAACCTTTAAATTTACAATTTAGACTCTTTAAACTCTTATCAAATTTACCGTCAACTAAAACATCAATGTTATTTAATAATTTTAAAGATACATCTTTTTTTAATAAATCTTCAAATAAAAATCCAGTATATACCCAAACATTTAAGTTTTTACTTTTCGCATAAATTGCAATTTCATTACATTGTAGTGCTTGCAAAAATGGTTCACCACCACTAAGTGTTATACCACTATGATATAATCCCTTATCAATTTCTTTAAAGACATCGTTTAATAAAACAAGTTTACCACCATTTAAATCATGTGATTTAGCATTATGACATTCACTACAATTATGCGTACATCCTTGAGTAAACATAACCATTCTTAAACCATTTCCGTCTACAACACTATCAAATAAAATATCTGATGCTAAGCGAATATTACTCATGTTTTACACGATCTAATACTTCTGCATATTTAGCATTATTAAAACGATCAAGTGTTCCTACTAAATAACCTGTAATACGTCTAATACGTTCAAAAGAAATCTCGCCTTCTTCTCTATTACATTTAGGACAAACATCTTTAATTATCCCATTATAATTACATACTGGGTCACGATCTAATGGATGATTAATTGCACCATATCCAATTTTCGCATCATACATCATTCTTACAATTGTTTCAAAAGCATCTAAGTTATCACTTGTGTCACCATCAATTTCAACATATGAAATATGACCACCATTAGTAAAATCATGATATGGTGCTTCAAGTCCTAATTTATTTTTTATATTTGTTTTATAATAAACTGGTACATGGAATGAATTTGTATAATATTCACGATCAGTTACACCTTTAATTATTCCATATTTATTTTTATCAATATTAATAAAGCGCCCTGATAGCCCTTCTGCAGGTGTTGCAATTAATGTGATATTTAATCCCTTTTCAAGAGTTAATTCATCACAACGACTACGCATATGCCCTATAATCTCAAGTCCAAGTTTTTGTGAGTCTGCACTTTCACCATGATGCTTACCAACTAATGCAACTAAACATTCAGCTAAACCAATAAATCCAATAGTTAATGTTCCATGTTTTAAAACATCTTGTAAAGTATCATTAATTTTAAGTTTACTAGATCCAATCCAATTACCTTGTGCCATTAAAAATGGATAATTTAATACTTTACGAGAACACTGATGTTCAAAACGTTCAATTAATTGATCACAAACTAAATCAATTAATTCATCAAGATTTTTATAAAATGCCTCCATATCACAACTATCTTTTTTCACAATACCATGTTTTATACCAAGTCTTACAAGATTAATTGACGTAAAAGATAAATTACCACGCCCTACAACAATTTCATTATCTTTATCAATAACATTCGCTATAGCTCTTGTACGACATCCCATATAAGCCATTTCAGTTTCTTTACGATTTGGATCATAATGTTTAAAATTAAATGGAGCATCTAAGAAAGCAAAGTTTGGAAACATTCTTTTAGAAGAACATCTAATAGCTAATTTTAATAAATCATAGTTAGGATCAGTCTTTTCATAATTAATTCCATTTTTAACTTTAAATATTAATATTGGAAAAATTGGTGTTTCATGATGCCCTAATCCTGATTCCATAGCTAACATAAGATTTTTAGAAACCATACGTCCAGCATTAGTTGTATCTGTACCAAAATTAATTGAAGAAAATGGAACTTGTGCCCCTGCTCTTGAATGCATTGTATTTAAATTATGAATTAAACTTTCCATAGCTTGATATACTTCTTTATCAAGTGCTTTAAGTACTGCATCAAATATTTTATGATTAAATGATGTTATATCAACAATATCATCTAAACATTCTATATCACTTAAAATTTGAGCTAATTTTTCAGCATCAAATTCATTAGTATATTCATTATATCGAACTACTTCATTTTTATATAATTTTCTTAAACTAAAAATAACAGATTTCGCTAAATAATAATCAAATAAAGGAATTGATTGCCCTCCATGTTGATCATTTTGATTTGATTGTATAGCAATTGCACAAAGAGATGCTGCACTTGCGATCGATTTAGGTGCTCTGATAAAACCACTACCAGTACTAAATCCATTTTCAAATAGTTTATCTAATGGTATTTGTAAACATGTTGTTGTACCCATTGGATAAAAGTCCATATCATGAATATGAATTTCACCATTTTCAAATGCTTCATTAATATCTTGTCTTAAATGATAAGCACGAGTATAAGCCTTTGTAATTAATGATCCATATTGAAGCATTAACCCCATACTACTATCACCATTTATATTAGCATTTTCACGTTTAAGGTCATGATTTTTCGCATCACTAACACCAAAGTCTTCTAAGCTTTTAAGTAATTTATGCTGTGATTCATTGAAACGCTCTCGAGAACTATTACGGTCATTACGGTATTTTTCAAAAGATTTTTCTACTTTATCAAAATTATTTTTAAGTAAACAACTTTGTACTAAATCTTGTATTTGTTCAATAGTTATAGAGCTTTGATTATAATTATTTATCTCATCCATAACACTTAAATACACAATTTCAATCATTGCTTCATCATGATTATTAACACTATAAAAACCCTTAGCTATAGCATTTCTAATTTTTGTTGAATCAAATGTTACCCTACTACCATTTCTTTTAATTATTTCAATTTGCATACTTTACCTCCTTATAAAAAAACATGCATTCTTGCATGAATAAAAAACGCACAAAGTGCCATCTTTCTTTCACCCAGAAGAAATAAATCAGTATAATTAGGCAGGTCTACCGGCTTAGTTTCATCCTAAATTCTTCCTTCCCATATCATATACAGTGGAGCACAGAATTTTGTCGACATCACGGTTGCTGGGACAGCTAAAGATTAACTTTATTCCCTATTAAGAAATCACCTAAATACTTGATGATTATAACACAAAACATTATCTTTTTCTAATGATTTAATCTCATAAAAACGCACATTAATTGATTTAAATATCCAATAAATTAAGCAGTCAATTTATTAGTATAAAAAAAGACTTATTTTAAAGTCTTTTTAAAGTCTTTGTTAAATTTAATATTTAAATAATTGAAAAATGTGATTTTCAACTAATCAATAAACTTATTGTTATTATTTGTTTTTAATCAATAACTGCTAATGTTTTTAATACCCAAATATTACTTCAGGCTTTTCTCTACATGGCGGACCTTTTATTGAACATAAATTATTCAATCCAGCTTCACCACTTTTAGCATCAAAATGAAGTAATGGATTTTTAAGCCATGAATCAATGTATTCATTAGGATTCATTGTACCTAACTTAAATACTTCTACATGTAAATGACTTCCTGTAGAATTACCACTAGACCCCATTTTACCAATCGTATCACCAGCCTTCACAACAGTTGCAACATCAATCGGTGATCCTTTTAATAAATGAATGTATTTTATAGCATATAAAATATTATTAACTTGGGTTAATAAATATACTTGATTACCACCACCATAAGTTCCTCCTTGATTTTCACCACAATCACTACCTATATATCCAACACCACAGCCATCAACACTTTTCAATATTACACCATTTCCAGCCGCCTTGATAGGTGTGCCACTTGGTGCTGCTATATCTAAACCTAAATGTACTCCACCATTATTATAAGCCCATGTATTTGCTGTTATTCTGCCTGCTGTTGTAGGTTTTGTGAATGCTGTTGAAGATTCTATGTCATCAATACTTTCAAAGTTTTGATATAGCTTATTTTTAATATCTTCAATATTTCCAGCTATTTGATTACCTTTAGCTTCAATTTCAGCTTCTTTTTTTATGTATTCTTCTTTAATCATTAAAGAATCATTCTTTAATTTTTCTAACTTATTTTGTTTATCTTGTAATTGTATTAACTTGTTATCTAATGTATCCTTATCTATTAAAAGTGCTGCTTTGATTTCATTTAAATATTCAATTGTATCAGCCAAATCAATACGAGTTTGTTCATCATAATTAATCGTTGCATTTAAACCTGTTGTACGTTTAATTAAATCAGTAAAGCTTTTTGCACCCATTATAAAATCAATGTACTTGTTCACTCTCATTGTTTTTTGTGATTCAATAACACGTTGCTTTACCTTATTTTGTAATTGGATTACTTGTTTTTCTTTTATTTTAATTTCTGCTTGTTTATCGTTAATTTCAGTTTTCAACACTGCAATTTCACTTGTTAAAGTCGCATTTTCAACTTGTAATATCTCTATTTGTTTATCATATTCTTTGATTTTTTTTACTTCTTGTTCAATATTATTTGCAATTTTTTTACGATCTAATTCATTTTGCTCTAAATCGTTTTGTAATTCATCTTGAATATTTTTTAAATAATCACCATACAACTTACACATTGCTTTATCACTTTCATTTAAATTATCACCTTTACACAATTTATCATAATATTGTGAATTTGTTTCAAAATCATTATTAGCAAAAACATTAATTGAAAATACTTGCAGCAATGATAATGCTAAAACAAGTGAAATATTTATTAGTTTTTTATACATTCATATACCTCATATACACTATTTTCAATTATTAATTATAGTTTAATCTTTTTTATTAATCAATAAGTTGTATTGTATAATAATCCTTTAATTTTTCTTGATAATCTGCAATAAATCCTTCAATTTCACTAGCATCTTTTAACATGATTGTAGGTGTTTTTTTATTATATGATTCAATTTGATTAGTCAAAAAACCTTCATCAGTATTCTTTGCATCATTTTCTTGATCCAACATTGCATTTTGATACATATCAATATAGTTTAATATAGATGTACTTGGAGCTAACAGTAAATTATCTTCATATACGTTAGAGTTGTATCCATTAGAAACAGGAAGTGCATCTCCTTCAAAAATCCCTATTATTTCATATTCAATAAATAGATCTTTCTCATCAATATAATCAGTTAAAAAACTATAATCATTCAAATAACTAAATTTAATTTTATCACCAATTTCTAAATTATTTTGTGTTGCAAAATCACTCATAACAAGAATTACTTTATCACCATTTTCAACTTCTTGTTGATTGTAAAATCTACCTTGTATTACTTCAATTTCGCCACTATTAAGTTCAATCATATTTGCAATATTATTAAATAACATTATCATTTCATTTATTGATTCAGAGCCTACAGGAATTTGTTCATCAGTTTTTTCACTTTCAACAGCCTTGTAATCAACTGGATGTAACCCAACAGTTCCTATTTTATTATAAGCTAATACTCTTGAGTCATTTTCCATTTCATTTAATAATTCAACAATATATTCATCATAAAATATCCCAAAATCTGCAGTACCTTTTGGCATTTGTAAAGTAATCATTTGATTTTTTACTTGTTCATTATCTTTTTTATCATCTAGTTGATTTTCATTAATATCGTCTTGAACTTCATTATTTATATCATCATTCTTATTTTCACCAGAGCTACAACCACAAAGTAACATTAAAACTGTTAGACAAATTATTATTTTTTTCATTTCAATTCTCCTCATTTATTTTATAAACTTATGTATTCTTTTTTTATTTTTTTCTTAATCTTTGTGCGACAATATTTTATTTGGATCAAAAATCATTATTAAAAGTGATGGTATTAAACTACTTATAAAGACAATAATTGTTGATAATAAATAAATTTTTATGATTATATCACTAGAAATATTTACTTGAAAATTTTCAAATATATCTTGTTGATCAATATTTTCAAAGTAATCCTTTTCATTTCCAAAGCTATATATTCCCTTTTGCTCATCTTCAACTATATTATCTTGTACTACACTTAGACTCAAAACTTCACTTCCATATTTTTGTGCAATTATCTTACCTGTAAAAAAGGATAATGAAATTCCAATAAAGCCAATGATAATAACTTCAATAAACATTTGTAGAATAATATTAAACTTTCTAATTCCCATCGATAATAATATTCCTATTTCTATTTCTCTCATCTTAACAAAGATACATATAATAGTTGAAATCATAATAACCATATTTATTAAGACAAACATCAATAAGAAATCTGCAAAATAAGTAATTATATCTAATGGTTTTCCATATTTCAAAAAAGCATCATTATTTGAGTTTAAAATAAAATATGGATTAAGTTTTTCTTGGTATTCCGTAACATATTGCTCTAAATCATTTGGATCATTCAATTTAATAATGGGATTAATATTTTCATAATGATGAATTGCAAAGTAGGTAATCTCATCATTCAAATTTTTAACATCATTCATCATTTTTGTGGATGCTAATGAAGATATATCTTCATAATGTTCAATAGCTGAAAATGGTGCAAGCATTGTATTTTGTGGATAATCCCTAACATCCATATATTTTTTTCCATAAGTTGATTCATTATTTTCAAATATTCCAATTATTTCAAACTCAATATATCCATCAAAATCATTATCAAAATATTTTTGCATGTCATCTATATCAGCAAATGTTGTAAAACTAATAGTATCATATAATTCTAAATTATTTAATTGCGCAAACTCTTTTGTAACTAATATAACCTTTTGATCATTATCGATTTCTTGTTGATTATAAAATCGACCTTCAACAATTTCATATGTTCCATCAAATATTTCAATCATGCTAGTAGTATTATTACAAACTAATTGCATACCATCATAACTTTTAGAATATTTATATTCGTCATTTTCCATTGGCACAGGAATTGTTTTTTCAGAATATAAATTCATATAGTATAGTTTATTATAAACTTTAACTCTATCATCCTTTAACATTTGATTTTTATCTGAAATGATGTGTTGTAATTTTGAATTATCTAATGAATAACCTTCTTTGTTATTCTCTAAAACAATAACCGGATTTAATTTTTGCCTACTTATACTAATTGCACTACTACTAGCATCACTAATTCCTATTGCAACAATTAAAAAATTACCTAACAAAAAGAATATAAATAATAATATAAGGTACTTTACTTTTTTACTTATAATACTTGCAATGACATTTTTAATTAAATTCATATACTATCTCCTTACTTAAAAGCTATTTCATTTCAACTAATTTTCCATCAACTAATCGCAAAATAATATCACTTTGATCACTAACATCACTACTATGTGTAACAACTATAATTGTTTTGTTATATTCTAAAGCTAAATTTTTAAAGATACTAATTATTTCTATTTCGGTACTTTTATCAAGATTTCCTGTTGGTTCATCTGCCAAAATAAGTTCTACATTGCTTGCTAGTGCTCTTGCAATTGCTACACGTTGTTGTTCCCCACCTGATAATTTTGTAACACTACGATCTGATTTACTTTTACCTATTCCAAACTTTTTAAGCAGTGCATAGCCAACATATTTTTGTTTCTTTATTTTTTTCTTAGTTTTACTCATTGCTAAAGAAATGTTTTGGATTGCTGATAAATAATTAATTAAATTATAGTGTTGAAATACTAGCGCTATATCATTTCTTCGATAATTGCTGTAACCTATTTGATCTAGGGATTTATCTTTAAAATATATTTTCCCAGATTTCACTTTTTCAAGACCTGCTATTAATGACAAAAAAGTTGTTTTACCACTACCTGACTCACCAATAATGGTATAAAACTTACCCTCTTGAAATTCATAAGATAAATCGTTTAAAATTACTCTTTGATATCCACCATCTTTATAAGAATATGTAACATTTTCTATTTTTAAGATAACCATAATTCACCTCATTCTTTACGATTCAATATTTTATTTGGATCTTGTATCATTATTAATATTGATGGTATAACACAACTAATTAAAACAATAATAAAAATCATAAAATAAATACTGATTGCAAGTGATTTTGTAATATTAAAGTCAAAATTATTAAATACATCCGCTTGTGTTAATTCACTAAAATAATCTTTATCATGATTATAAAACATATCGCCATCTTCATATTCATTGATATTATTTTGCACAACACTAATATTAATAATTTCATTACCAAATTTATTTCCAAGCAAACTTCCAGAAAATAAAGCTAAGCTGATTCCTAAAAAACCTATAATTAATATTTCAAGAAAAATTTGAGTCATAATTTCAATTTTTTTAATTCCTATTGATAATAGTATTCCAATTTCATTATCTCTCATCTTAACATATAAGAAAATTATTGCAGTAAACATCAATATCATATTAACTACTATTGCTATAAGTATTAAATTTGAAAAATAAGTAATAATATCTAAAGGTTTACCATAGTTTTCAAATAATTCATTATTATAATTCATCGTATAGTATGGAAGTATCATCTCTTCATAATCTTCTACAAAACTTGCAAGGTCATCTGGATCTTTTAGTTTAATTATGGGCAATTCTGCATCATACATATCTTCAGATTTAACCATAGAAGATTCATCTTTCCAACCATATATAAAACTAGCTAATTGCAAATCTGCATTTCTATAATTATCTTCAAAATCTAAAAATGATTTTGCAGGTGCTAACATTACATTATAATTAATATAATCTTCATTTTCGTTTTCAATAATTTGATTATTATTGAAAATCCCAATGATTTCATATTCAATTATTGGATCAAAATCATCCTCAAAGTATTTTAATAATTCATCATGATTATCACCTTTAAATTGTAATTTATCACCTATCTTCAAGTTATTTAAATCCGCAAATTGATTTGTTATTAAAACTACCTTTTCGCTATTTTTTATTTCATCTAAAGTATAAAATCGACCTTCAACAACTTCATAACTACCATCGTCTATTTCAAACATACTATCTGTGTTATTACCACTGATATAAACACCGTTTTCAATCTGCTTAATATTTTCATCAACAACATTTATATCTACTGCATCTGCATTTTGTACAACCATGTTCATACCAGTTATTTTATTGTAAACTAATATTCTTTCATCAAGTACTATTTCATTGATTATTTCAACTATAGCATCATCATAATATATACCATAATCTTCTGGACTATCATCTACTTGTTCAAATATAATAATTGGATTAAGCATTTCTCTACTTTTAATAACTGCCATCTTACTTGCATCATTAATTCCTATGCCTATAACTAAAAAGTTACCTAATAGAAAAAAGATTATAAACAAAAGAAAATATTTGATTTTTTTATTTATTATACTCGACACAACTCTTTGAAGTATTCCCATAATTACCTCCTTCAAGCACTAATACTAATGCCTTATCATTATACCTTTTCAATGTATCAATAGTGTAACATTTAAACAACTATTACTTTTTTGCACAATAAAATTCAAATTTATTATTTGAATACTTCCCAATTAAATCAATTTGATCAAACATTTTAATTTGATAGTAATTGTTATTAATACTTGGTTTTATACTTGGTTTTATACTATCAAGATTTTCATCAATATCATTTAAATAATTATAAAAAGCTATAAACATCTTTTCAACCTCTAAATTACTATATTCGTTTATGCAACGATAATTAATACTTACGATTTTATTTATTCCTGAATGAAACTGTAATATCATTCTATTTTCTTGTTTATCTTCTAAATAAAATTCCCATACTTGTGCACTAAAATTATTATATTCATATAAAAAATTAATTGCCGACTTGTTAATTTCAAGGTCAACATTTTCTAGTACACCCATACTCTTAAGTTTCACTATTTCATTTTCTACCAACTCAATTAAAACAACTTCACTTTTCTCATTACTTGGTACACTTGATGCCTTTATTTTATTTCCAAAACTATAAACTGTAAAAAATTCTTGTTTGTCGTATATTATTCTTTGAGCATTTGATAAATTATCTTTTATGCCATAATGTTCACCACTAATAGTAAGAGATTTATTTAGTAATTGATTTTCTTGAATATCAGTTATAAATTTAGGCAAGAAAAAACTTAATACAATCATACTTGTAATAAATTTAATAAAATGTTTTTGCTGTTTATTCATAGTATTTTTTCAACCTAAAAGATACACATGTTCCGTGATCAATTTTACTTTCAAAGTTTAAATCGGTATTATGTAACAGTGCAATTTTACTTGCAAAGGATAAGCCAATTCCTGTACTATTACCTTTTCTTGAACGATCAACCATATAAAATGGTTGTGTTATAAGAGTAATATGTTCATCATCTATTCCATGACCATGATCAATTACTGATATTTTTATATTGTTATCTTCATCTTCAACTTTTATATCAATGTCTTTACAATAATCACAAGCCTTTAATCCATTTTCAATTAAATTGATTAATAAAGCAATAATCATTTGATTATGACATTGCGCAACAATTAATTCATCACATTCAACATTAATATTACAGTTATTATCTTTAATTAAAACACTTGTTGAATCGACTGACTTGTTTATTATTGATATTAAATTATTAGGTGTCATTATAATATTTTCATTGTCTAGTTGCATCAAATCAAGCATTTTTTTAGATAGTAACTCTAATCTTTTACCTTCAGTAAAAATATAGGTTGCAGCTTCAGTCACTTTTTCATCAGCCCAATTATTTCTAAGTAATAATTCTGAATAACCTATAATTGCAGTCATTGGTGTTTTTAATTCATGCGAAAAGTTTGTCACAAAATCTTCTCTATTTTTTATATTATTATCTAATTGTTGTATGTTATCTTTAATGGATTTAATCATTGTATTAAAATCATTAAACAATATTGTAATCTCATCATTGCCTTTAATAATAATTTCATTATCATAACATCCATTAGTCATTTCATTAGTTGCTTTTGTTAGTTTTTTAATATTACTTGTTAAAAACTTAGATATTATAAATAGTAATAAACTACTGATTGATATGATAAAAATACTTATAAAAAACATTGAGCGTAATTGTCGATTTCTTTCCATAAATACATGTGTAATATCAACACCTTGAGTAAAGGTAATTATATCAAAATCAGTAATAATTAATGATGAAATAATCAATATATTTTTATTATCATTTTCAATTACACTAGAAACAATATCATCAGGTTTTCGAATTATAAGATCTGTACTGATTTTAGTATCTGTTGTGAATACTTCAACATCACTTAATTTTATTTGATTATACTTATCATGCCATAATCCTTTATCAATCATATCAAACGCAAGATTTTCAAGGTAACGTTCATTAATGCTTACACCTTGTAACATATCACTATTAACTTGCGTTTTAAAAATATATTTTTGAGTATAGTATTCATTTATTGAAATTTCAGTGTACATTTTTATTGAATGATCAAAATTATCTTTGATAAACATACTACTACCTATATTGAATGCTATCGCTAAAATAAAAGCTGCACTGATAAATATCTTAGTAGCTATCTTCATATTTCTAGCCTATAACCAAATTTTCTTATAGTAATTATTTTGTCTTTCCACCCAAGTTTTTGACGTAAACGTGATATATGTAAATCTAAAGTTCTAGTGTCACAATCATATTCATAGCCCCATATCTTATCAAATATCATATCTCTAAATAGTGCTGTATTTTTATTTTGAATTAATAAAACTAATAATTCATACTCTTTTGTTGTGAGATCAATTTTTTTATTATTATTAAAAACACTTCTAGAATTAAAGTCGATTTTTAAATCATCTATTTCTAAATAATTTTCTAGCTTACCTGTTCTTCTTAATACTGAGTTAATTCTTGCAATTAATTCACTTACTTCAAAAGGTTTTGTGATATAATCATCTGCCCCGCACTTTAAGCCTTTTACTTTATCTTTAGTTTGACCCTTAGCACTTACCATAATAACAGGTATTCCTAGTGGTTTGATATACTCCAATAGTTCAAATCCATCAATAATTGGTAACATTATATCTAATAAGATCAAATCAAATTTCTCTGTATTGATAAG